>CAZUBS010000255.1:0-3905 GCA_964618595.1 uncultured Desulfohalobiaceae bacterium | reverse complement strand
AGCTGCTCACAATATCTGATCCATGAACTTTCTGGTGCGGGGGTGCTCGGGGTCCTTGATGATCTTTTCGGGGGTCCCGACCTCGAGGATGCGACCTTCGTCCATGAACACCACCCGGTCGGCCACCTCGCGGGCAAAGCCCATCTCATGGGTGACCACGATCATGGTCATGCCTTCCCTGGCCAGGGTGACCATGACGTCCAGGACCTCCCCGATCATCTCCGGGTCCAGGGCGGAGGTGGGCTCGTCAAAGAGCATCACCGCCGGGTTCATGGCCAGGGCCCGGGCAATGGCCACCCGCTGCTGCTGCCCGCCCGAGAGCATGGCCGGGTAGGTGTCGGCCTTCTCCAGGATGCCGACCTTGGTCAGCAGCGCGCTGGCCCGCTCGTCAGCCTGTTTCCGGGACAGGTTCTTCAGCTTCATGGGGGCCATGGTCAGGTTCTGGCGCACGGTCTTGTGCGGGAAGAGGTTGAAGCTCTGAAAGACCATGCCAAGCTCCTGGCGGACCTTGTTGATGTCGGTGTCGGGGCCTTTGATGTCCTGGCCGGCCACGGTGATGGTGCCTTTCTGGTAGTCCTCGAGCCGGTTGATGGACCTGAGCAGGGTGGATTTTCCCGAGCCTGAGGGACCGATGATGACCACCTTCTCGCGCTGCTCCACGTCCAGGGAGACGTTGTCCAGCGCGGCCAGCGAACCGAAGAACTTGGAGACGTTTTTGATGGAGATGAAGGGCTCAGTCTTGGTCATAATAGGTCAACCTCGATTCCATGAAGCTCACGCCCTTGGACAGGATCAGGGTGATGACCAGGTAAATGAGGGCCACCATGGTGTAGGTCTCGAAGTAGTAGAAGCTCTCGCTCGCAAACTCCCTGCCACGGCGCAGCAGATCGGCCACGGCCAGGATGGAGACCAGGGAGCTGTCCTTGAGCAGGGCGATGAACTCGTTGCCCACCGGGGGCAGGATGGTGCGCCAGGCCTGGGGCAGGATGACCAGGAACATGGTCTGGCGCCGGTTGAACCCAAGAGACCGCGCCGCCTCGTTCTGCCCCTTGTCGATGGACTCGATGCCGGCCCGGAAGACCTCCCCCATGTAGGCGCCGTAGCAGATGCCCATGGCCGCGACCGCAGCCACCAGGGGGGGCATGTCCTTGAGGAAGGTGAACAGGAAGTTGGTCTCGGGGAGGTTGCGGAAGACCTGCCCGAGGGCAAAGTAGATGTAGAAGAGCTGCACCAGCAGGGGGATGCCCCGCACCACCTCCACATAGGTGGAGGCGATCAGGTTGACTACCTTGTTCTTGGAGATGCGCCCAAGGCCGGTGATCAGGCCGAGGATCAGGGCCACCCCGATGGACATGATGGTGACCTGGAAGGTGACCAGGACGCCGTCGGGGAGGTACTTGAAGACCCGCCAGTAGGGGTCGGGCCTGCTGATGCACAGGTAGGCGATGCAGGAGACGGCCCCGATGAGGGATATCCACCAGGCATTGAACAGGCCGAAATCCTTTTTGCTCGGAATGGCCGCGCCGTCGCCGACCTCGATGGGGGTTTTTTGCTTTTCCGTGGACATGCAAGGCACCTGAGCGGGACAGGCGGCCGGAGCTTGAGCGCTCCGGCCGCTGATTGATCAATACAAAGGACTCAATTTCCGAACCACTTGGCGTAGATGCGATCGTACTCGCCGCTGGCCTTGATCTTGGCCAGCGCTTCGTTGATCAGGCGCAGGGTCTCGGTGTCCCCTTTCTGCACGGCAAACCCCAGGTACTCCGGTTCGTCGGGCACGATCAAAAAGCCAAGAGACAGGGTTTCCTCATACTCGGGGTTGGTCAGGGCGTAGTCCACGGCAACCGCGTCGTCGCAGACCACGGCGTCGATGCGGCCGTTGGCCAGGTCGGTGATGGCCAGGCCCACCTCGTCGTAGGACTTGGCCTCGGCTCCGTCGATCTTCCTGGCGGCGAAGTAGCCGGTGGTGCCGATCTGGGCGCCCACGGTCTTGCCCTTGAGATCGGCCTCGCTCTTGATGCCGCTGCCCTCACGCACCACCACGCCCTGCTTGACCTCGAAGTAGGGGTCGCTGAAGTCCATGACCTTCTTTCGTTCCTCGGTGATGGACACCGAGGAGGAGATGGCGTCGTACTTGCCCGCGGCCAGCCCGGCAAAGATGCCGTCCCAGGCGGTGTTCTTGATCTCGGCCTCGAAATCGCCAGCCTCTGCCATGGCCTGAACCACATCAGGACCGAACCCGATGCATTTTTTGTCCGGGCTCATCATCTCCATGGGGGGCCAGGTGCAGTCGGAGGCGAAAATGATCTTTTTTTCGCCCAGGGCCTGGCCGGCCAGGGACAGGACCAGAAAAAGTGTGCACATCCCAAGCAGAAGTTTGCGCATCGTCATCCTCCGTCTGTTGTTGTTTTCTTCCGGGCCTCTGCCCGGTGAAAAGTGAATCCCTGCTTGTAGCCGCCTGGGGGTATCCGGTCCACCCAGGGACACTCACTTTATTTTTGGAACCGGGGCAGACCGATAAAAAGCCGGTACCTTCCTCACAGCGAAGCTTCGCAGCCCGCACCTCGAACGTCTCTGGGGCAGTCTTCTTCTGTCGAAAACACCCTGCCCATCACTGCCTGCCGGACACTGTTCCCAGCCCAGGTAAACCAGAACCTGCAAAAAAGACAAGAACAATGCACAAGGTCGTGTGTGGGATCGCGAGTCAAGCCCCAGGGCCAGACACGCACCGTGCTTTGCGGAGCCACGGACGGGTCACCGCTTTTTTGCGATCCTGGCCCAGGTGTCGCGCAGGGCAACGGTGCGGTTGAAGACCGGCCGTCCAGGGGCCGTGTCCTTGGCGTCGACGCTGAAGTATCCCTGGCGCAGGAACTGGAATCTGCTTTCAGGCGCAGCGCCCTCCAGGCCCGGCTCCACGCGGCAGTCCGTCAGGACCTGGAGGGAGTCTGGGTTGAGGTTGGCGGTGAAATCCAGGCCTTGCGGCGCTTTGTCGGGATCGGGGCGGTCGAAGAGGTGGTCGTACAGCCGGACCTCCGCCTCCAGGGCGTGGGGGGCGCTGACCCAGTGCAGGGTGCCCCTGACCTTGCGGCCGTCATCGGTCCAGCCGCCGCGCGATGCCGGATCGTAGGTGCAGTGGACCTCCACCACCCGGCCGGCATCGTCTTTGACCACCTCGGTGCAGGTCACATAGTAGGCGTGCTTGAGCCGGACCTCCCGCCCGGGACCCAGGCGGAAGAATTTTCGGGGCGGTTCTTCCAGGAAGTCGTCCTGCTCGATGTACAGCTCTCGCGTGAAGGGCAGGGTGCGGCTGCCCATGGAGGGGTCCTCGGGGTTGTTCTCGGCGCTCAGTTCCTCGACCTGCCCTTCGGGGTAGTTGTCGATGACCAGTTTGAGGGGGCGGAGCACGGCCATGACCCGCGGCGCACGCTGGTTGAGGTCCTCGCGCAGGCAGTGCTCGAGCATGGCGATGTCCACCACGGAGTTGGCCTTGGCCACGCCGATTCTGTCGCAGAAGGTGCGGATGGCCCGGGAGGAGTATCCCCGGCGGCGGATGCCGGAGATGGTGGGCATGCGGGGGTCGTCCCAGCCCGAGACGTGCCCTTCCCGAACCAGCCTGATGAGCTTTCTCTTGCTCAGGACCGTGAAGGTCAGGTTCAGGCGGGCGAACTCGATCTGCCTGGGGTGGTGGACCTGCAGCTGGTCCAGGAACCAGTCGTACAGAGGGCGGTGGTCCTCGAACTCAAGGGTGCACACCGAGTGGGTGATGCCTTCGATTGAGTCGCTCTGCCCGTGGGCGAAGTCATAGGTGGGGTAAATGCACCAGGTTTGCCCGGTCCGGGGATGGGGCGCGTGCAGGATGCGGTACATGACCGGATCGCGCATGTTCAGGTTGGGATGGGACATGT
>CAZUBS010000254.1:0-3908 GCA_964618595.1 uncultured Desulfohalobiaceae bacterium | reverse complement strand
CGATGCGGTCCACTCCAGGATCTTCTTGGCCCAGTACATGCGCATGTAGCCGTGCATCTTGCCCCGGGTGACCATTTCCATCTGGGCGGCGTTCCACAGGGGATCGTGGGTGCGTGCCTGTTCGAACTCCTCGAGTGAGTAGACGTGCTCCCTGGGGTCCTTGCGGTGCGCATCCAGGGTTTTTCCAGCCCACTCCGGGAACCCGTCCACAGAGTCATGAGCGGGGTTGTAGAAGCAGAAGTTGTCGGACAGCTCCCGCCGCACGATGAGCTCCTCCAGAAAGGCCTCCTTGTAGGCCGTCCTGGCCGTGAAGGACAAAACCTCCTGCACCACACGCTGGGCAGCGATCTGGCCGAAATGAAGGTAGGGGGACAGGTCGGACTGGGCCGTCTGGTTGGGATCATTGCGTGCTTCATCGTAGATCTTCAAACGCTCCTGGATGAATGTGTCGAGCACCTCCCGGGCCCCTTCCTCCCCCGGAGTAAGCCAGTCCACCGGTGCCACCGCCCGGTCCGCACGCAACCCTTCCTCCAGGGCGTCCCAGTCCGTCTTCTTCCGTTCCAGGGGCGGCACCGCCGGGTGCTGCATAAGCTCGGGAAACTCGTCCAGGAACTCGTCCAGCCTGCTGTGGATCTTGCTTCGTATGGTCCGGGCCGCGTACTCCTGCTTGTCCGAGGCTTCCCAGCAGGGCACGATGTTCCTGGCGTCCACCTCGAAGGCCGGGATGGACAGGGCCGACACCACCTGCTCCTGCCAGCGGCGTTTGATCTTCAAGGGGTCGAAATCGCAGACCAGAAGCCCGGCCCGGTGCTGCTTCAGGAAGCGTCCCACCTCCTCCCCCGGTTGTCCCTGCAGCACTGCAAAGCCTATGTTTTTGGACCACAGGGCTTCCTGCACGCCCTCGAGCCCCTGGAGCATGAACCGGTACTGCCTGAGCCCGGCCCCGCAAAACCCGGGCACCAGGCAGAACAGCACGATCAGGGATGTCTGCCTGGCCAGGGCCTGCTCCTGGGCAAAGATCAGGGCCCAGTTGTCGCTGGCCCGCTGGTCCCGGCTCATCCAGTAGACCACCGGCCCCGGTCCCGGCTTGCCTTTGCGCAGGACCCTGGAACGCCTGGTGTTGGTGCGGCTCATGAAGCCCTCCCGGTACTTGAGTGAATGATGATCAGACCATGCATCGCGTGTATCTCCTCCCGGATATCCCAAGAAATCAGGGGTTGCAAAGAGCGTGGCTCCTCTCTCCGAGGTTCGGCTTGGACCTGCATTCCTCTTGCCCGGGGCAATGACTTGGAACCTGCCGACTTTTGGATTACTCATGGTCTGGCCGGCGGGTTTTCAGGTCAGGCACTCCACATCCAGGGGAAGCATCACCATGAACATTTACATGGACGTCCGCATGAGTATCCGGGGAGCAGCCACGTGAGGGTCCCATGGAGCCGATAGAGTTCAGAAAACCCCACTCTCCTGGTCGCTGCCCCCCCGAACCGGAGATCACCGAAAGGGACCGGGAGCGCTACCTGCGCACCATAGACACGAGACTAACCCCGGGGCAGGTCGCACGTATCGTGCACCCCGGCACTGTCTACACCCGCCAGGAAAACGTCCTGGCCGTGCACTGGCACCCTGAGTTCGTGCCCCTCACGCTGATCCGGGAGCGGTACCGGGCCCTCTTTCCCAATCGCCGCCTGGAGCTGGTCATCCCCACCCAGCACAATATCCTGCTCAGCCACGGCGACTTTGCCGGGGTGGAGGTGGACTGTCATTCCCGGGGCTTCAACCGGAAGGTTCAGCTGCTGCTGCACTTCAAGAAGGAGCGTTTGAACCGGGCCGGGACATTGGAAAGCATGCTGTCCCACACCTTCAAGTACCGATCCTCCCAGCTTTTCGACCTCATGCACACCTTCACCAAACCAGTGGAAGAGCGGCTGCAGGCAGCCGCCAGAACGACCGCGGCTGGAGAGGACCTGGTCTGCTTTGTCCAGGACGTGGTCAGGAAGATCGAGGTCCTCATGGAGGAGTACTGGGATGCCACGCCTGCCGAGGCGGTCAAGAACAAGCTGCTGCGCAACTACCTGGACCTGCTGCGTCAGGAGCATGACCCGCGGCTCATCGAGCGCGCCCAGGCCTATGTCCGGGCGGTCAAAAAGATCGTCAAGGCGGAGTTCCCCCTGACATACTTCTACCGGACCTCCGAGATCATCGAGGAAGCCCGGTCCCTGGGGGGGGGTGTGGTCATCCCGCATCCGGAACAGTTCTGGCCCATCCTGATGGCGGACTATGACGTGGACGGCTTCGAGGTCTGGAACCCCGGTTCCAGGAAGTACACCGAGTTCCTTATCACGGTGCTCAACCGCAAGAACCGGAGCCTCGGGCACGGCATGCGACGACAGCTGGTCTTCATGGGGGACGACACCCACATGGGGGAAAAGGTCAAGGACCCCGTCCGCCAGGATCCGGACAAGGCCAGCCGCGAGATCGGTGTCCAGCCTGCCTGGGACGACCCGCGCATCAGCAAGCAGTGCCGCATCGCCGAATCAGAGCGCAGCCGGGTCATCACTGAGTACAGGGAACGGCTGGAGGGGTGAGCGTCAAAGCTCTTGCCTGCTGCCGGTGGGAGACAGCTAGTGTTGCGTCCACGAATTTGATCGATAGTTACGTAACAAGAAAAAGTGTTCAACCTTGGATAATTTTAACGGTACGTCATTCCCGCGCAGGCGGGAATCCAGCAATCTTACGTCTGTCTCTGCCACAGGAACTGGCTTCCCGCCTGCGCGGGAATGACTTGAAGGAGTACCCGACTTTTTTCTCGCATATAAGTATCAATGAAAAAAGGGACGCAACACTAGGAAAATAATGAACAAAACTGCACCAGTGGAGTGACTCTTTTCGCAGGGCTTTTCCTGCCCGCAACCTCAAAATCTCGAAATATCCAGGGAGGCCCATGTCCAAGAATCAGAGCTTCGAGTACGAGTCGTACCAGGACGCCGAGACCATTGCCGTGTACCTGAAAGCCCTCATGGACGGGTTCAGGAACAAGCGCATCGCCTTCTCCTCCAGCGACCGGGAGATCGTGCTCCAGCCCGACGACCTGCTCAAGCTCGAGGTCACTGCCAGCACCCGGGCGGACCGGAGCAAGATAACACTCAGGGTTTCATGGAAGAGCGGCAGGCCAGGGGAGCAGACCACCATGAACATCGACAGCTGACCCCGGCCCGCTCCACCTGATTGCACTCCCAATCCCTGCCCCAGCAAGGAATGAGCTCATGCCCATACGCACCGCGGAAAGCCTGGAAGAGAACTTCAAGTTCCTCGCCCTGGAGGTCGCCAAGCAGGTCCGGTCCACAACGGACATCCTCGAGGCCCCGAAAAAGGAGACCGTGGCCAGGGTGGTCTCCCGGGACGACTACATCGACAACCTCAAGACGATCATCGAAAACAAGTGCTTCTCCCAGATCCACGGCGGCTCCAGGCTTGACCGGCGCGAGATCAACCGCATCCGGGCCATCCACATCATCTGCGTCAACCTGGAGAGGATCGCTGACTTCTGCGTCAACGTCATCCAGCAGCTGGACTACTTCTCAGACCCCGCCTTCATACGCGGCTATGACTACCGCTCCATGTTCGACACCATCGAGGAGGCCCTGGGAGAGGTCATCCCGGTGCTCGACTCGGGCAATCTGGCCCGCGCCCTGGCCATCTGCAAGGCCGAGTTCGACCTGGACCAGATGTACAAGGAGTGCTTCCAGAAGATACTGGCCCAGCTCTCCACCGGCAAGCAGGTGGGGGAGCTGGTCACCACCCTGTACATCTTCCGCTACCTCGAACGCATCGGGGACTCGCTGCTGAACATCGGCGAGGCCGCCATCTTCGCCTTTCTGGGGGAGAAGATCAAAATCCACCAGTTCCAG
>CAZUBS010000253.1:0-3913 GCA_964618595.1 uncultured Desulfohalobiaceae bacterium | reverse complement strand
GAGGTACGCGACGCACTTCCATTCTGGCTGGTCATGAACACCCACGGCCTCTTTCTGAAAAAGGGTTTTTTTGAACAGGCGCCGGGTATCCGCTGCTGCGGGAAGCCCGGCGCCTGCCCAATCAAGGGGGGAAGAGGTCAGCCGGCCTTGCGCACGAACACGAAGTGCTCCTGCATGGCAATGCCGCCCCCGGCCTTGTCGTAGATGCGGATCCCCTTGGGCATGAGCTCGTTGTCGGCCACGCCGCGCCCCCTGGCCCGGCTCTCAACGGGCAGGGTGTGGCCGAACCCGTGCACCATGAACACGGCCTCGGGGTGGATGAAGTCGGTCACATAGGCCTTGATGCGCCCGGAGTGGCCGTTGGAGCCCACCTCCACGACCTCGCCGTCGGCAATGCCCAGCTCCCCGGCCTTGTCCGTGTGGATCCAGAGGACGTTCTCGGGCATCTGCCCGGAGAGCAGGGGGTTGTTGACCGTGTGTCCCTGAGTGTGCACGCCGCAGCGACCGAAGGTGATCCTGAAGGTCCCCTCGGGAGGGTGGGAGGCGGGCTCGTAAGGCTTGAGGGACTCGATGCCGGCCTTGTGCAGCCGCTCGGACAGGATCTCGATCTTTCCGGAGGGCGTCTTGAATGTCTTCTCCGTGACCTCCTTGTAGACCGGGGTGTCGGTCAGCTGGACCATGCCGGTGTCGGAAAAGTCCTCGACGGCCACCCCGGTGCCCTCGAGCTGGTAGTTCCAGATGTCTTCGATGGAGGTGAAGGCCAGCTTGTCCAGCCCCATCTTTTCAGCGAGCCCGCAGTAGATCTCCCACTCGGCCTTGGTGTCGAAGCGCGGCTCCATGCAGCGCTGGCGCACGAAGAAGTGGGGCTTGAGCCCCTTCTTGGTGGCGATGGTGGACTCACGCCCCAGGTAGGGGGACAGGGGCAGGACCACGTCGGCGTTCCAGGCCGTGTCCGACCAGGTGAAGGTCACCGAGACCAGCAGGTCCAGGTTGTCCCAGAAGCTCTTCACGTCCTTGGTGTCGGGGAAGGCCATCAGGGGGTCGTGGCGGTGGCAGATGTAGGCCTTGACGGGGTAGGGCTCACCCGTGGCAATGGCATCGTAGGCCAGGTTGACCAGCCCGGGGCCGGTGTCGAAGTGGGTGCGCCCCTCCATCCACCCCACGCCGTCGACGCGCTTCTCCTGTGGCTTGGGGTAGAGGTCCATGAGGGAGTTGAGCCCCTTGCGGCCCACGTCGCCCGGACCCGCGGCCAGGGGGAGCCCGCCCTTGGCGCCGATGGCCCCCAGCAGGGCGTTGATGGTGTAGATGGAGCGGGACATGTAGAAGGAGTCCTTGTAGCGGGCGTTCATCCAGCCCGGGTGCCAGATCACGGAAGGGGCGGCCTCGGCCAGCTGCCGGGCAAAGGACTGGATGTCCTTGGCCGCCACCCCGGTCTCCTGTTCGGCCCACTCGGGGGTGTAGGGCTCGATGAAGTCGCTGAGGGCGTCCAGGTCCGCGATCCATGTATCCGCGAACTCCTTGTCGTACAGCCCTTCCTTCAGCAGCACGTGGATGACCGCCAGGTTGAAGCCGTAGTCCGTGCCCGGCCGGACCAGGTAGAAGTTGTCCGCCTTGGAGGCGGTCACCGTGGCCCGGATGTCGATGCAGGTGACCCTGCAGCCCTTTTCCCTGGCGTCGAGCAGGTCGTTGACCTCCTTGACGTTGATGGCCTCGAAGATGTTGCGGGTCTGCAGGATGACGTGCTTGGCGTTCTTCAGGTCGTAGACCACGCCCTTGCGCCCGAAGCCGAACATGGACAGGGCCGCGTTCTGGACATTGCGGGCGCAGGCCGCATCGTGGTTGCAGTAGTTGGGCGTGCCGATGCCGCGCAGAAAGGCGCGGTAGACGTCACGGAAGGGGCCGCCCCGGTCGGAGAAGAGCACGGAGCGGTCGCCGTGCTCGCTGCGCACCGCGTTCAGCTTTTCGGCCACATAGTCGAAGGCCTCCTCCCAGGAGACCGCGCGCCATTTGCCCTCCCCCCGTTCGCCGTCCCGGATGAGCGGGGTCTGGGGGCGTTCGTCGTCCATGGTCAGGGCCAGTCCGGCCGCGCCGCGGGCGCAGAGCGCGCCCTTGATGCCGGGGGCGTGCGGGTTGCCCTGGATGAACTCGACCACCCCGTCCTCCACCTCCGCCATCATGGGGCAGCGCACCGTGCACATGCCGCAGATTCCGTAGACTTGTTTCACGAGCAAGAACCTCCCGGGACCTGGTCCCTGAAAGATGTTGTCAGGCTGTTGCGAGATCTTTCGGTTATGCTAGCTTCTAGCAATGCGCCCGTGCCAAGACAACCATACCCCCGGCATGTGAAAAAAAAAACTATTTATCGTACCGAATCGATCCACGAGGGAGGCTGGGAGTGTGGGCCTTGTGAAAAAAAGTTTTTTCCGGATGGTTCATTGACAGGGTGAACAATCCATGGTTTCTGGCTGATAATTGGTAATGAATACAGGGATTTTTCAACAAGATGGAAGGGCAGATGGACGACAACAGGCACATCCGATTGATTGCCGGGCAACAGGGTCAGACCCGCTGCGTGGCCTGCGGGCTGTGCGCGGCCCACTGCCCGGTGCAGTGCATCCGGGTGGACTGGAAGCGGGAGCGCCTGCCAGGGAAGACAGATCCCCTGGATGCCCCTGTCAGGGTGCACCTGGGCAAGCCGGTACTGCTGGCGCCGCCGCACGACCCGCCCCCGCGCAGCCTGCTCGAGAAGGACCAGGGCCGGAACCTGGCCTCGGTCCACCTGGGCCGGCTGGTGCCTGCGGGCAGGCCTGTGCTGTCACCGGCGCGGGAGCGGCGAACCCCCAACATATTTCATCTGGATCACGGGAAATGCATCCGTTGCGGGCTGTGCATAGACATCTGCCCGGTCACGGCCCTTGAGTACGCGAAAGGCCCCGGCAGCGACGACCTGTTGCGGGCCTTTCAGGACCGGCAACCACCAACGCGCAAGGAGATCAAAGGAGCCCGTCCATGAGCAAATACATGATCAAGCTGGACCAGGACCGGTGCATCAGCTGCAAGGCCTGCGAGGTGCACTGCAAGATGAAGAACAAGGTGCCCCCCGGGGCCAGGCTGAGCCGGATCGTCACCGTGGGCCCGGTCAAGAAGGGCGGCATCCCCAAGCTGATGACCCTCTACCTGCCCTGCCTGCACTGCGCCAAGCCCTGGTGCGTGGCCGCCTGCCCCACCCAGGCCATGACCCAGCGCGAGGACGGCATCGTCTACGTGCGCGAGGAGCTGTGCATCGGCTGCAAGGCGTGCATCCTGGCCTGCCCCTGGGCCGTTCCCCAGTGGGACGAGACCACGGGCAAGGCCATCAAGTGCGACTACTGCATGGACCGCGTGGACCAGGGTCTGGACCCGGCCTGCGTGTCAGGGTGCACGGCCCACGCCCTGTCCTTCACCCGGCCCAACAAGGAGTCGGACAAGGTGCGTGAGGAGTACGCCAGAAAGAAGCTTCTCAAGCAAGCATCAGGATAACTATCAGGGGAAGCATCAGGGAAAACTCTCGACCGTGGGGGATCACGGCGAGTCAGCGGAAGTCGTTGAGAACGCGCGGAAGGAAAACCGCCCAACCTCTGGAGGAGAAAGACCGTGTCCAAAACCAAGCGTCTCATTTTCATGACCGGCACGGCCGGAGTGATCCTGCTCCTGCTGTCCGGTACGGCACTGGCCCAGGAGCTTGCCGAGGCCATTGCCCAGGCCCAGGCCGCGGGTCAGATCGAAGCCGGGGCGGAACCGGGCTACCTGGGCATCCCGGGGGCCCCGCAGCTGAACATCCTGCTCGGGCTGGTCTGGGCCATCTGGGTGGGCTGGATCTTCTCCACGGTGGGCGCCTTCGGCGGCATCATGGCCGGCGTGGGCCACATCACCA
>CAZUBS010000252.1:0-3918 GCA_964618595.1 uncultured Desulfohalobiaceae bacterium | reverse complement strand
GAAGGCCGGGGGACTCCGGGAGATCACTGCAACCCTGGCCGGCAACCGGCTGGAAGATTCGGGGGCAAAGATCACCGGCAGGGTGTGGGGCGGCGCTGGGCTGCAGGGAATGCGCCCGCTGCTGCCCGAATCCCTCCAGGACATGGTTCTGCAGGGGGCGGTACCGGTTGAGGCTTCCGACGCACCCGATGCGGGGTACCGTGTTGCCCTGATGCCCGAGCAGCTGCAGGTCCGTCTGCCCGCTGCGGGGGCGAAGGCCACCCTTGCCGGGAGCCTGCAGGTCAAGGGCACGGGGCAGGGGCCGCCCAGGATAGGCATTGATCTGTCGGTTGACGACGCCGGTATCGAGCGGAACGATCTCCAGGTGCGCAGGGCCGGCATGTCCATCCAGGCCGAGGGCACCATGGAGCAGCTGACCGTGTCCAGGCTCACGGCACGAGTGCCCGGGGGGCAGTACCGATTGCCGGGTCTGGACTGGAGCCAGGGCAGCCTGTCTCTGGAGAGCCGCCTGACGGTTGCAGGGCCGAAACAGGTCGAGGTGTCGGCACTGACCCTCCGGATGGACACGGTCGGAAGCCTGACCGGGTCAGGCAGCATCCAAAACGGAAAGATCCAGGGCTCCCTCAGCAGCGGTCCGCTGGCCCTGGCGGACCTGTTGGGAATGGCGCCGGATGGTCTGCTGCCCGGATGGAGCGCGGAGGGGAGCGTGGCTGTTTCGGTCGAGGCGCACGGCTCCCTGGACCAGCCGGAGATTGAGGGTGAAGCCCTTCTCAGGGACTTGAACCTGGGCTCGCCGGACGGAAACATCCTGGCCATGATCGAAAGGGGGCGTCTTGGGGTGGCCAGGCAAGCATCCGGGCGCTATGCCCTGGAGCTGGACCTGGAGACAGGCGAATGCCTGGTGGACACGGTTTATCTCAGCTTTGGCGACCACCCGCTGCGTGTCCGGGCACTGGCACGGCCAGATGCCGCATTCACCGGCCTCGACCAGGGCGAAGTGGACCTCTCCCTGGGCGGGATGTTTGACATCCAGGGCCGGCAGGTCCGGATGGCGTTTCAGGAGGGGCTGACCTACTCCGGCCGCATCAACGCCGAGGTGGACTCCCTGGAACAGGTCTTCAGGCTCCTGGTCAAGGACCCGTTTGCGGCCGCCCATCCAGGCCTGGGTCAGGTTTCTCTCGCCGGCAGGGCAAAACTGGAGGGAACGGTCAAGGGGCGCGGGAAGCGGGCCGATGTCGCGGGCACCCTGGAAGTGGAGGAACTGGATGCGTCCAGTGGAGATGACATCAGGGTGACCGACTGCAGTCTGGATCTTCCCTTTGGCTATCTTTTCGGCAGGTCTGAAAAGGACCTTCTTCCCCCCATTCGCCCAAAACGGTGGGGCAGCCTGTCCATAGGCCGGGCCGTCACTCCCCTGGGAGAGCTGCGCTCCCTGGACATGGACGTGTCCCTGGTCCCGAACCGCCTCTTTGTTCAAGGCGGGGTGACCCTGCCGGTGTACGGCAGTGACCTGACCATCCGGGACCTGATGGTGGACCGCCCCCTGGGACCTGACTTCCAGGCCACGCTCAAGGCCGGACTGGGCAGGATCGATCTGGAAAGAGTGCCCCTGGGGCCTTACAGATTCGAGGGCTCCCTGACCGGGAACCTGGGCCGGGTTACCCTGGACAGCGAGAGTATGAGCGTTTCCGGAGGAGTGGATGGAAGGTTTTACGGCGGTGGGCTGCGGGTCACGAATATCACGGCCAGACAACCATTCAGCCCCTCCAGGGTGCTTGGGGCCGACATTTCCGTCCAGGGCATGGACCTCAAAGGGTTTACCGCAACCCTCGGTGCCGGGTTGATCACGGGGCGCATGAATGTGGAGCTCGACGATTTCCAGATGGCCTATGGCCAGCCGGTGGGCTTCAATCTCAGGGCCGAGTCGGTCAGGGACGAGGGGGTGGACCAGGAGGTCAGCCTGGAGGCTGTGGATTCCATCTCGGTTGTCGGGACCGGGCAGGGCATCACCTCCACCGCGGTGAATATATTCCGCACCGTTGTGCAGCGTTTCCCCTACGAAACGATTGGAATTGCGTGTACGCTGAACAACGACGTGTTCAAGGTCAACGGGCTGGTGCAGGAGGACGGAGTGGAGTATCTGATCAAGAAACCCCTGCTGTTCGGGATCAACGTCATCAACCGCAACCCGGAGAACCGCATCAGCTTCAGCGACATGGTCAACCGGGTGCAGCGTGTTCTTGAATCGGACGGCGAACCACAGCGTGAGACAGACAATCAGGAGGCAACATGAAGATCAAGGGAGTGCGCATCGCATCGGTACTGTTCGGCCTGCTGCTCACGGCGGCCTGCGTGACCGTGAACATCTACTTCCCCGCGGCGGCCGTGGAAAAGACGGCGGATGAGATCGTGGAGGATGTCTACAAGCAGGACCGGCAGGACGATCAGAGCAGTCTGCTCCAGCGTATGCTGGCCGTGGTGGGCCCGCGACAGGCGCATGCCCAGGAGCAGGCTACCGAGGTCAGCAACTCGGCCATCCGGGGGCTCAAGGAGCAGATTTCACAGCGCCACGGTCAGCTCGTGCCCTTCTATGAGCAGGGGGTGGTGGGCATCACCAATGACGGGATGCTGGAGGTGCTGGACACAGAGGGCCTGCCCCTCAATCAGGTCGCGGCGGTGAAGCGGCTGGTCCAGGCGGACAATGCCGACCGGACCAGGCTCTACCAGGAGGTGGCCAAGGCCCTTGACGTGCCCGACCAGACGGAAAAGGTGCGAGACATCTTCGCCGACAAGTGGCGGGAAAAGGCCAGGAGCGGCTGGAAGATCCAGAACGACAACGGGCAGTGGGCGACGAAATAAAGCTCGAAGTCCGAAGTTTGAAGCTGGAAGAAAGAATGGCTGAAAAGTGAAGGGTGAAGAGGCTTTATTCTTCACCACAGCAAAAGAGAGACGCCATGACGCGACTGACGGAGATGAAGGCCTGGAAGGCCTTGGAGGCTCACTACGAAGAGATGCAAAACGTGCACATGCGGGCCTTGTTCGAGGAGGACCCGGGGCGGTTCGACGCCTTTCATGTGCACCTGGAGGACGTCCTGTTCGATTATTCCAAGAACATCGTCACCAGGAAGACCTTGGACCTCCTGCTGGATCTGGCCGTTGAGGCCGGGGTGGAGGAGCGCAGGGAGGCCATGTTCTCCGGGAAGAAGATCAATGTCACCGAGGAGCGGGCCGTGCTGCACGTGGCCCTGCGCAACCGTTCCAACCGGCCGGTCACGGTCGACGGCCGGGACGTGATGCCCGATGTGAACGGGGTGCTGGACCAGATGCGCGACTTCACCCACCAGGTGCGTTCCGGCCGGTGGCAGGGGTATACTGGCAAGCGCATCACCGATGTGGTCAACATCGGCATTGGCGGCTCCGACCTGGGACCCAAGATGGCAACCAGGGCCCTGGCCCATTACGGGCACCCTGAAATCGAGTGCCACTTCGTGTCCAATGTGGACGGGACCCACCTGGCCGAGACTCTGAAAGGCCTCTCACCGGAGAGCACCCTGTTCATCGTGGCCTCCAAGACCTTCACCACCCAGGAGACCCTGACCAATGCCTTTTCGGCCCGGGAGTGGTTTCTGGAGGCCGCCGGCGACCCCTCGGCAGTGGCCCGCCACTTCGTGGCCCTGTCCACCAACACGGATGGCGTGCGGGACTTCGGCATCGACCCGGCCAACATGTTCGAGTTCTGGGACTGGGTGGGGGGGCGCTACTCCCTGTGGTCGGCAATCGGCCTGTCCATAGCCCTGTCCATCGGCATGGAACGTTTCGAGGAGCTCCTGGCCGGAGCCCACGCAGTGGACGAGCACTTCCGGACAGCCCCGCTCGGGGAGAACATTCCGGTGGTCATGGCCCTGCTGGGGATTTGGT
>CAZUBS010000251.1:0-3920 GCA_964618595.1 uncultured Desulfohalobiaceae bacterium | reverse complement strand
GCCCTGCAACCGTTTGCAGGCCGGCCGGCTGAAACAATGTGACTGCGCACCCGGAGTGATTTTCGTGTCAGACACCCTCACCGTCATCGTCCCTACCCTGAACGAAGAGAAGGACCTGAGACGCTGCCTGGAGAGCGTCACCTGGGCCGACGACATCTTTGTGGTAGACTCCTTCTCCACCGACCGGACCCTGGAGATCGCCCGGGAGTTCACCGACCACATCGTCCAGCACGAGTACGTCAACTCCGCGACCCAGAAGAACTGGGCCATGGGCCACGTTGTCACGGACTGGGTCATGGTCCTCGACGCCGACGAGTGGGTGTCACCCCGGCTCAAGGCCCGCATTCAGGACATCTTGTCCCGGGGGACTCCCCACAACGGGTTCTACATCCGCCGCATGACCTACTTCTTCGGGCGCCTCATCAAGCACTGCGGCTGGCACAAGGACTACCTCATACGGCTGTGGCGCAACGGCAAAGGGCGGTACGAGGATCTGCAGGTCCACGCCGACGTCCTGGTCGAGGGCTCGGTGGGAAAGCTCCACGACTACATCCTGCACGAAACCTATGCCGACTTCGACGACCTGCTGGAAAAGTTCGGCCGGTACACCACCTGGTCTTCCCTGGACCTCTATGCCCAGAAAAGAAAGGCCGGCTGGGTGAACCTGACCTTGCGGCCCATGTGGCGGTTTGTGCGCATGTATGTGCTGCGCCGGGGGTTCCTGGACGGCAAGCACGGTCTCATCCTGTGCACGGTCGCCGCCTGCAACGTCTTCTTCAAATACGCCAAGCTGTGGGAAAAAAACAACAAGGCCCCGGGCGGACAACAGGGCCCGCAGGGCTGAGCACGACCACCCGCTGATCCCGGCCAGTGATTTTTCCGCCCTTCCCGGGACGTCATCATTTTCTGTCCCTCGTGAGCTGCCTGTAGATCGCTTCGACGTTATGCGCCTGGCCCTGCAGCGAGAAACGCTCCAGGGCCGTGGACCTCGCGGCAGCGGCCATGCGCGCCCTCTCCTCCGGGGAGGCCAGCCGCGTGACCGCCGCGGCCAGGGCCTCTTCCCGGTAAGGGAACAGCAGGCCACTGACCCCGTCCTGCACGATCTCCGGCAGCATTCCCACGGCAGCGGCAATGACCGGCTTGCCCATGGCCATGGCCTCCCGCACCGCCCTGCAGGAGCCGTCCGAGCCCGGGTGCATGTATATTTTGACGTCCATGGCCGCCAGAGTGGCCGCGTACTCGTCGTCCTTGCGGTACCCGGTGAACACGACCCGGTCTTCAGGCAGTGAGGTGTTGCCGGCCAGGCCCCTGACATCCTCAAATCTGGTCCCCCTGCCCACCACCAGGACGCGGAGGTTGCCCAGCCCTTCCCGGAAGGCCCGGTCAAGGGCTGCAAAAAAAAGATCGAACTTTCGGTGCGACTGCATCCTGGCCACAAGTCCCACCACATAGTCGCCTGGCTGGATGCCGTACTCCGGTGCGAGATCAGGAAGCTCCCGGCCGGGGTCGAACCTCCGCAGGTCAACCGGAACGTCAATGGTCTGCGTTTGCTCCCGGGGAAGGGAGAACCGCCTGGCTGTCTCACGCCGCACCTGCTCGGAGGCACTTATGAGGAAGCCGGTCAGGCCACGGAACACGATCTGCTGACGCACCCCCCGGCCCGGCGGCTCACCGTCGTAGAGGGAACGCACCACCGGCAGACTCGGATCACAGCGACGGGCCGCCGTGCCACCCACCAGATGGTCGTTCAAGGTGTGGCAGTGGACGACGTGGGGGGCAAACTCCCTGAGCAGTGCTGTGAGCTTTCTGACATCGCGCCAGTTGTCCAGCAGGCGGATGTGCTTGTCCAGTGTCAGCCCCTGCCGCACCGTAAGCCCCCGTTCCAGGGCCTTTTGTGCCAGCTGGTTGGGAAGCCCCTCCACCGAGCTCCCGGGCACGAACAGGACCTCGTGCCCCTGCCCGGCCAGGGCCCTGGCCAGGTTCACAGCCGGCTCGGCAGGCCCGGTCCACTTCCAGTTGGCGTAGAGGTGGAGCACCCTCATACGCCCCCCGAACCAGGTCGCGGGAAGCTGCTCCCAGGCTGCCGGGCACAACTCATGAGCGCACCTCCCGGGCCGGTTTGCCCCGGTTGCGGCACAGTGCCGCCACCCCCTGGTTGTACTCCCTGAGGTTTTGGCGTGCGTCGTCGTCAAAGGCGTAGGCCTGAAAGAAACGGAGCCGGTCGGCCCTGCTGACCTGGTCCGGGATCGAGCTCGCCAGCTGGGCCAGGTTCTTGATGCGCCTGCGGCGATCGACCTGCCGGAAGAAGCGCACCCTGTCGTAGTCGATCAATCTAAACTGCGGCTCCCCGTTGGCGTCGAAGCGGGCCAGGATGTTCATCGCCTTCATGTCGCCGTGGTAGACCCCCTGCCCGTGCAGGCGGCCCAGGAACACCCCGCACCCCTGAACCAGGCGGAGCTTCTCCTCGCGACGCTCCCGGCTGCACCTGCCGCTGTATCTGGCCCGAACGAGCAGGTCCAGGCGCTCGAAGCCGGACGGCTCCTCCATGACCAGCCAGCTCCTGCGCCGCAACAGGCCGCCGCGCTCCACAACTGCGGCCAGGGGGCGGGCCACGTCAACCTTCCTGACCAGCAGGGCGTTGCCATGGGCCCAGGCTGCCACCCCGCGCGGGCGGCGGAGCAGGTTCTTGAGGCAGTCGCGCACCTCCGGGCACAGGTTCTCCTTGACCACGACCCCGATCCCGCCTGGCGGCGCTGCGATCTTTTGCCTTGAAACCGTGGAGCGGTGTGACCGTTTCAAGACGTCCGGACTGTCTGCGGCCACTGCCTTCCTGTGCGCATCCAGAACTCCGGATACCTTCTCGGGCGCGATCTCCCTGCGCAGGAACATCGTGCACCACCCATGGCTGACAACGCGGAATGCAGACGAGTTTTTCAGGCAGCGTTTGGACCTGCTGCGGACCCATCTGCCCCGCAGCATCTCCATCCGGGCCAGGATCGGTCCCAGCCCGGAGTCCGGACCGCCAAGGACAGCCCCCCCCTTTTCGTATGCCGTGAGGAAGTGCTGCATGTCCGCCTCGCCAATCGCCCAGGACAGGGAGAACAGGAGCTTGGCCAGGTTTTTCCTCCGGACCCTTTTTGAAACCCGGCGTCCAACCCTGACCTTGTGCAGGTCGATGAGGTGGATCGAGCAGGAGCCCGGCTCCCCCGTCACGAGGATGTTGCCGCTGTGCAGGTCCTGGTGGCTGAACCCCTTGTCGTGGAAGTCCCGCACCAGCGCGGCCAATCGGGTCAGCAGCCGTCGCCTCCCGCCCTCGCTCTCAGGGGTGTCCCCCCTGAAGTGGTGGAGCAGGTAGGGCACGAAATCCATCCCCCCGGGAATCTCCAGCATGGCCAGGCAGGCGGATCCAAGGACGCCGCAACGCCGCCCCTCCCCCATCATCAAGGCCGTGACCGTGGGCAGCCCCCTGGCGGACATGGCCCGGGCAGCATCCCACTCGGCCTTGGCACGGGACGGGACGACCAGGTACTTGAGCCGCTCGTGGAGGCCGCGCACGTGGTAGCGCTTCACGTAGAGCACCGCTCCGGGAAGGGGGGCCCGGATCACGGTGCGGGCGTTGCTGGACTTGACGGTTTGGCTGCCCTCGAGCTCTTCGAGGGTCTCGAGCCGGGGGATGAGCTCGGAGACCAGCCAGTCGGCCCTTTCCGGGGCCAGCTGGAACCGGGTGCCCCTGTGGCGGTGGATGACCGATTCAGACAATTCCCGCCTCCCGCAATGCATCGCGCGGGGCACCATACCGCGGAGACCACCAGCAGCGGGCGGCAGAACTTCCCCCGGCCATCACCTTCCCCTGGTCAACCGCCACCACCATTGGTGCCTCCTGATGCTCCTTCTGCACGATGCAATGAGGGCGGCCCGCT
>CAZUBS010000250.1:0-3924 GCA_964618595.1 uncultured Desulfohalobiaceae bacterium | reverse complement strand
GCTGGCCGACCAGAGCCCCCTGGGCCCCTTCCCCAGAGTGACCCCGGTCCCGGGAAGATTTCTAGGGGAGGAGCAGGGCTGAAGATCCGTTGCGACCATGGCTTGCTGCCGTTCCCCCGGTGCTGATCCGCGCGCGGGGTGTCCTGTGGATGATGAACGGCTGGGAAAGTAATCATCTCCCGCGGCCGCACTTGAGGCAGTCGGGGCGCTGCACAGGGTTGACGTTGCCGCACTCCGGGCAGACCCAGACCGTGCCCTGGCCGGGCTCGATGACCGGGCCCGACATGAGGATGCCGGCTGGATACTCCGATCGGCAGGCGTCGCAGACGATGACATGGCCGATGTCCCTGGGCTTCCAGATGGGGATGAGCGAGTAGAGGGCGGGCTGGCTGGTCAGGGCATAGCGGGTGAAGGATCGCTTCTTGCCGCATGAGGGGCAGACGAATCGGCCGGAGCCGATTTTTTTCCTGCTTGTCTTGTGCCCGATCCAGAAGAACAGAAACATGTCCTCTCCCAGGTTCCATCCCCATGTCGCGGTGCAAAAAAAGCAAGGACGCGGGGCCGTGTGTGAGGCCTTGCCAGGCCGTGCTTTCGTGCACACTGTCTTCAATCAGCAGCAACCTAGTCCGAGATAGAGGTATCCGCAATGGCACCAACTCTCAAGGCCCTGTTTTCTTTTGTCCTGCTTTTTGTCACTCTGATCTCCCCGGCCTGCTCCGGGGGCAAACCCGAAGGGGATACCATGAACACGCCTTCAGCCACATCCAGCGCGCCAAGCGATGAGCAGCTCAAAGAGCGGCTCACCCCCCTGCAGTACAAGGTAACCCAGGAAGAAGGCACAGAGCCTGCCTTTGACAACGAGTACTGGGACAACAAGAAAGAGGGTATCTACGTGGATATCGTCTCTGGGGAACCCCTGTTCAGCTCCAAGGACAAGTACGAGTCCGGCACGGGCTGGCCCAGCTTTACCCGCCCCCTGGAGCCGGACAACATTGTGGAGCGGGAGGACCGCAGCCTGTTCAGGACCCGGACCGAGGTGCGCAGCAGGCAGGGCGACTCCCACCTTGGACACGTGTTCGACGACGGGCCTCCGCCGACAGGTCTTCGCTACTGCATCAACTCGGCCGCCCTCAGGTTCATCCCCAGGGAAGACATGGAAAAGGAAGGGTACGGGGAGTACGCACCGCTCTTTCGGTAGAACATCTGCCTGAGCGTTCTGCAATGTAAAAACCCGCCGGAGTGTCCCCGGCGGGTTTTTCTGTTTCCTGCAGGGGGAGGGGCCAAGCTCATAATGCTCGAAGGATCACTTCAGCCCGGTGGGCGGGGCCATGAACTCGGGGCCTACGGGATGCTGGATGGTCTCGGCCAGGATGGAGTCCACCGCGGACAGGGTGGCCAGGTCCATGGACCAGCCCATGATCTCGTCGATCGGGTCCATCTGGGAAGGCTTGCGTCCGCCCCAGATAGCGATGGGCACGCCCTTCTCGAAGATCCAGCGCAGGCTAAAGGCCAGGATGGAGACGCCGTAGCGCTCTTTGGCCAGGGCCTCGAGCTTTTCAACGGCCTCCAGGTAGCAGCTGAAGCGGGGTTCCTGGAACTTGGGGTCGTTGTTGCGCAGGTCGTCCCCCTTAAACTCCCGGTCCTTGGACATCTTGCCGGACAACAGGCCCCGGCACAGAGCCCCATAGGTCATCAGGGCGATCTCGTTGCGCTCGCAATAGGGCTTGACGTCCTTTTCGATGTCCCGTTCAAAGATGTTGAAGGGGGGCTGGCAGAGGTGCAGGGGGCATTCGCCTCGAAAAGCGTCCATCTGGTCCTGGGTGAAGTTGCTCACCCCCACGGCCCGGATGGTGCCCTGGTCGTAGAGCTCCCGCATGGCCCTGGCGGTCTCGGCAATGGGCCGGCCGCAGTCGGGCCAGTGCACGTAGTAGATGTCGATGGTCTCTGTGCGCAGCCGTTTCAGGGAGTCCTCAACCTCGCGCATGATCCTGTCCCGGGAACCATTGCGGCGGATCTGTCCCCCCTCGGTCCACTCCAGGGTGGCCTTGGTGGAAAGAAAGAGGTTTTCGCGGCCGCCATACTCCTCCACGGCCTTGCCCACGATCTCCTCCGAGGTGCCGAAGCCGTAGACCGGGGCGGTGTCGATCAGGGTCACGCCCTTGTCCAGGGCCGCGTGGATGGTCTCGATGGAGCGGCGTTCGTCCGTCCCGCCCCACATCCACCCCCCAATGGCCCAAGTGCCCAGGGCGATGCGGGAGACGGCGAGATCGGTGTTCGGGATGGTGTAGGTTTCCATGTATGTCCTCCTGCTGAATGATTTGCCGGGTGTAACGACCCATCATACAAAAGCACAGGAGTGAGTCAAAGGGGGAGGGCAGTACGAGGCGGCCTCTCCATGGAACCCAAATCTCTAGAACGGGTCGTACCACAAGCGTTCATCAGACAGGATGCGCTCGGTTTCCGGCGTCAGGAATGGGTTGTCGAGAAATATCGGTTTCCGGGAGGGGAGGTCCACGATCTCCAGGGCCTGGCCGTACCCCTGCATGAATATCTTGTCGAAGGTGCCGGAGTGCAGGGCTTTTTCCAGCCCTAGCCCTATCCGTTCGGCGAGCCTCGGGTTCTGGGGGCTGACAAAGAAGAAGGTTGGGAGACGGTAGACAAAGAGGAGGTTGGGTTCGAGCACCAGGCCCTTTCCCCCGTGCTCGGCCAGCTCGGGAAGGACCTCGTTGACGCTGCGGCAGAAGCAGTCGAATCGGCCGTTGGCCAGCATATCGAAAAGGGGGAGGTAGCTGGTGGATTTCTCCACAACCAGGCCATTGGCCTCGAGGATCCGCGTGTCCGGCCAATGGGTTCCCTGTCCTATGGTCAGGCCGCTGTCCTTCCAGTCCTCGAGGGTGTGGATGTCCTGAAACAGAGAAGCGTCGTCCTCGCGGATCAGGCAGACCCGCAGGCCGAGCAGCCCCTTGGTCACGGGAATGCGGATGGGCAGCAGCTTGGCCTCACGTTCAGCGGTGGGGGCGAAGACAGCCACGTCTACCAGCTTGTTCCTCGCCAGCTCCGCAACCACACGCCCCTGCTCCATGTTGCGGACAAGCGTGATGTGGTAGGGGCCATACTCCGGCACAGTCTGGTCCAGGGCTTCGCAGAGGATCTCGTACATGACGGGATGTCCGACTGGGATACGGTCCCAGGCCCGTATCTCTTGAACCGTCGCGGCACCGGGGCCCGGTGCCAGCGCAAAAAAGAGCATCAGGCCAGTGAGAGCGGCAAGGAGCTTGCGGGGTGCCGGCTGGTTCATGCTTCCTCCTTCATGCCGTGGCACGCATGAGAACGGCGGGTCATGGCGATTATGCAAAGGGGATTTTCCCGAGCGTCCCAGACATACCCCTGGTGCTGGAAAAAGACAAACCCCGGGAAAGAGGCTCACCCGGTTCTATCGTTCTGAGGGGAGCATCACTGAACCTGCTGTGCGGCACGACAATGCCGTCAGGGAGGTGGGGCATCTGGCTTGGGAATATGTGAAGGAGGTGTATGTTCCCGCCACAGCGGACGTTGCCGCATTCAGCAATCCCGAGGTCCGGACCTTGTTCATGGTCAAGGATCGCTTCGCACTTGTTCGGCCAAGCGCATCTGCGGCTTCTTCCATCAAGAAAAGGCCTGGCAGGAGATGCAGAGCGGGGAGCTGATCAGCTATGCCTGTGCAGAGTCGCTGCAGGTTGAAAAACAAGCTTCTTCGAGGGGGTCCGGGCCGGCTACGATCCTTTATCGCCCGGTTTCACAAGGCCACGCCGTTTCAGGCCCGATTCCACAAAGACTTCCTCCGGGGCGGGCGATACGCAGCAAGGCCCAAAGGCAGGAAGAGGATAGCGGGCCCGTTTCATCTCTTGTGTCTTGCTTACCCCCCCAGTTGAAGCTACGGAGGGC
>CAZUBS010000249.1:0-3943 GCA_964618595.1 uncultured Desulfohalobiaceae bacterium | reverse complement strand
CCAGCGGGGATTTTTCAACGGCCTGCTACCCGAGGAGAAGGAGCCACAGCCAGTCGGACAGCAGTATGTATATCCCGGCCCCAAGGCTCAGGAACGGGCCGAAGGGGATGGCCGTCTTCATCCCCTGGGTGCTGTCCTTTTTGAGGTAGACCAGGCTGACCATGAGCCCGGCCACGGAGGAGAGGAAGATCATCAGGGGCAGTGCCGGCCAGCCCAGCAGACAGCCGAGCAGGAACATGAGCTTCACGTCCCCGGTCCCCAGGCCCTCCACCCCGCGCAGCAGCCGATACACCAGTTGCAGCAGCAAGAAGGTCCCGGCCCCGGCCACTCCTCCGATGATCGAGACCTGCCAGTCCATGTGCAGCAGATACACGGCGCACAGGGGTGCGGCCACGCACCCGGGCAGGATGAGCACGTCCGGCAGGATGAACAGCTCCAGATCGATGAAACCAGCCACCAGCAGCAGGCCGCCAAAGGCCAGGTAGACCACGAATGGCCAGCCCGGCCCGAACTTCAGGGCCAGGAGCAGGGCCCAGGCCCCGGAAAGCCCTTCCACCACGGGATACCGCCAGCTGATCTTTTCCCGGCAGGAACGGCAGCGCCCCCGCAGCAGGAGATAGCTCAGCAGGGGGATGTTCTCCCACCAGGCCAGGGGGTGGGCGCATTCAGGGCAATGGGACCCGGGATAGACAATGGACTCCCCGGTCAGGTAGCGGTGGATACAGACGTTGTAGAAGCTTCCCAGCACCAGCCCCAGGATGAGGGCCAGCAAGGGAAAGAGGGTGAGCAGTGTGTCCGGGGACATGGTCTATCCTATGGGTTTGTATCTGCTGGTATCGAAATCGAGGTATCCATCCCTGCATCGCCTGGCCCGGGGAAGGAACCGAAACACGGTACACACGATCCAGAACCGGTGTTTCTTCTCTGGTAGGGGCGGCTGGCAGCCGCCCTGTCTTGAGCCGTATTCCGGGCCTGGGCCACCCTGGTCGAAGCAGGGCGCGTGCCACGCGCCCCTCCCAGAGAAGAACCAATGCTCGACCCCACGGTCCAGAACCCGGTACGTCTTCTCTTTGTGACCGCGACCCCGGACTCCTGCCTGGACCTCAGTGAGCCCGCCGGTTCTTGACATCCCGAATTTCCTGGACGTAGTCAAACCCTTTCCCGGGCCTGCTCGCCCGGAAGTGTCCGGACACCTCCCTGAAGAGGCCGGGCTCGTCCTCGAGAGTTCCCCCAACCCTATCAAGGTATCATTGCATGCAAGACACCCATCGTTTCCTGCCCGACCTGACTGAAGAGGCCCTCGGGCAGAAGCAGCTCACCGGGCTGCAGTGGACCGTACAGCACGTCTTTCAGGGCAGCAGCTTCTACCGGGAGCGCCTGGAACAGGCCGGGGTCGGGCCCGATTCCATCACCAGCCTGGACGACCTGCAGCGCCTCCCCTTCACCACCGTGGACGACCTCAAGAGCGGCTACCCCATGCCCCTGCTCAGCGTGCCCGAGGAACAGGTGGTGCGTATCCACGCCTCTTCCGGAACCACGGGCAAGCGCAAGATCCTGGCCTACACCCAGGAGGACATCGACACCTGGAAGCACATGTTCGCCCGCTGCTACGAACTGGCGGGGCTGACCACTCTGGACAGGGTTCAGATCGCGGTGGGATACGGGCTGTGGACTGCCGGGGCGGGGTTCCAGCTCGGTTGCGAGCACTTCGGCGCCATGGCCCTGCCCCTGGGACCCGGCAACATGGACATGCACCTGCAGTTTCTCACCGACCTGAAGACCACCTGCCTCTGCGCCACCGCCTCCATGGCCCTGCTCCTGGCCGAGGAGGTCGAACGCCACAACCTCGGAAACAGGGTCGGGCTGCGCAAGGTCATCTTCGGGGCCGAGCCGCACACGGCCAAGATGCGCCGGCGCATCCAGAGCGTCTTCCAGCTGGAGGACACCTATGACATCCCCGGCATGACCGAGCTTTACGGCCCCGGTACCGGGCTGGAGTGCTCGGCCCACAGCGGCATCCATTACTGGGCCGACCTGTTCCTCCTGGAGATCATCGATCCCGAGACCCTGAAACCAGTGGCCCCCGGTCAGGTGGGAGAGATGGTGGTCACCACACTGCGCAAGCAGGCCGCACCGCTCATCCGCTACCGCACCAGAGACCTGACACGCCTGGTTCCCGGAAAGTGCCCCTGCGGGCTGGGGCTGCCCCGTCACGACCGCATTCTGGGCCGCTCCGACGACATGTTCATCGTCCGCGGTGTCAACGTCTACCCCAGCCAGATCGCCGAGGTCCTGGACAGCTACCGGGAGGTCGGCTCCGAGTTCCAGATCCGCATCTCCCGCAAGGACGGGCGGGACATGATGCGCCTTGCAGTGGAACGCAAGCCCTCCACCGAGCCCGGCTCCTGCCCGGCCCTGGCCGAGGCCATTGCCGCAGAACTGCGCCGGCTGCTGCTGGTGCGCAGCGCCGTGGAGATCGTGGACTTCGAGGCCCTGCCGCGCACCTTTGGCAAGGCCAGACGTCTTTTGGACGAGCGGGAGCGGGACTGATCAGGGGCTGGGGAAAGTGAGACCGGCAGGCATGGGAAAAATGTTTCAGGAAACCCATGCCGCCGGCTTCCTGCTGTCATCCGGCGTATGCTCCGCGCACAGAGCTACGGGATCAAGGGGGGGTGCATGAGCCCGGTGGTCAGATCCAGGCCGTACATCAGGTTGGCATTGGCCAGGGCCTGTCCCGAGGCCCCGCGGCAGAGGTTGTCGATGGTGGTGACCACGATCAGCCGCTGCACCCGCTGGTCCACCACCAGGGCCATGTCGCAGAACATGGTCCCCCGCACCCACCGGGTCTGGGGCATGGCATCCCCTGGAAGAAGCCGCAGCCAGGGGTGGGGGCTGCAAAAGTCCTGGTAGGCCTTCAGGATGGCTTCGTACTGCACCCCCGGCCTGAGGCGGGTGTAGATGGTGGACAAAATGCCCCTGTCGATGGGCAGCAGGTGCGGGTTGAAGGACACGGTCAGCTTCTTTCCCGCGGCCAGGGAGAGCTCCTGCTCGATCTCCGGGGTGTGGCGGTGCACGCCGAGACCGTAGGCCCGGAAGGTGTCGTGCACCTCGCAGAACAGGGTGGCCTCGACTGCCTTGCGGCCGGCCCCGCTGGTGCCTGACTTGGAGTCGACCACGATGCCGTCCGTCTCCACCAATCCATTGCGTAGCGCCGGAATAAGCCCCAGCAGGACAGAGGTCGGGTAGCACCCCGGGTTGGCCACCAGGTCGGCGCCGGCAACCTGGGTCCCGTAGAGCTCCGGGATACCGTACACTGCACTGTCAACCAGCTCCGGGTGCTTGTGCGTCAGGCCGTACCAGGACTCATAGGTGGAGACCTCGCGCAGCCGGAAATCCGCGCTCAGATCAACCACCCGCACCCCTTTTTTCAGAAACCCGGCCGCCATCTCCATGGCCGTCCCGTGGGGCACGGCCAGAAAAACCAGCTCGCATTCACCGGCCATGGCCGCAACATCCGGCTCGCAGATGGTTGTCCTTCCACGGTCGATCCCGATCAGGTGCGGAAAGATTTCATCCAGGGTGCGTCCGGACTCCTTCCTGGAGGCAGCACATGTGAGCTGGAAAACCGGGTGCTGGGCCAGCAGCCTGACCATCTCCATCCCGGCATACCCGGTCACCCCGACGAGCCCTGTCCTGATTGTCCGTGTCATAGTTTTACAGTGAACCTTTTTCGATCGCCCTGAACAGTTGCAACCTCTTGCCAGCAAGGCCCTTCAAAAACCACGCTGACAACCCAGGCTTCGCACTAGCTTCCGTCTCCGCTTCTAGCTTCGCCGGGACAAGTCCGGCTCCGCTACTGGCTTCGCCGGGACAAGTCGCGGTGGCATGGGGCGCTTTGCCAAGGGCAAGGCCGAAGCGTATTCTTCATACGTGAGGGTTTGCC
>CAZUBS010000248.1:0-3945 GCA_964618595.1 uncultured Desulfohalobiaceae bacterium | reverse complement strand
CTCCCCCGACTACGTGGCCTGCCACAACCAGGCCTATGTCGGGGTGTACGACATGCTCGACGGCATCAAGGAGGGAGGGACCCTGGTCCTCAACTCGACCTGGGAACCCTCTGAGATGGAGGACAGGCTGCCGGGCTCATTCAAGCGTGAGATCGCCCGTAAAAAGCTCAGCTTCCACACCATCGACGCGGTCAAGATCGCCGGCTCCGTGGGCCTGGGCGGACGCATCAACATGATCATGCAGACCGTGTTCTTCAAGCTGGCAAACGTGATCCCCTTCGAGGACGCGGTGGCCTACCTCAAGGACTCCATCCGCACCACCTACGGCAAGAAGGGCGAGAAGATCGTGAACATGAACATCCAGGCCGTGGACAAGGCCCTGGAGGGCCTGCACCAGGTCGACTACCCCGAGTCCTGGCAGGACGCCTCCACCGAGGGCCCGAAGGAACGCCGCGAACCCGACTACATGGCAAACGTGGCCCGCCCCATGCTGCTCCAGAAAGGGGACAAGCTCCCTGTCTCGGCCTTCAACCCCGACGGGACCATCCCCCTGGGCACGGCCGCCTATGAGAAGCGCGGCGTGGCCATCAACGTGCCCGAATGGATCAAGGAGAACTGCATCCAGTGCAACCAGTGCGCCTTTGTCTGCCCCCACGCCTCCATCCGCCCGGGTCTTCTGACCGACGAGGAGCTGAAAGGGGCGCCCGAGGGGTTCGAGACCATCGAGGCCAAGGGCAAGGAGCTTAAGGGCTACCACTTCCGGATCCAGGTCACCCCCCTGGACTGCATGGGCTGCGGCAACTGCGCCGACATCTGCCCCTCCAAGGACAAGGCCCTGGTCATGAAGCCCTTCAACTCCCAGACGCATCAGGCCGACAACTGGAAGTTTTTCGAGACGCTCCCCCTCAAGGACGACCTCCTGCCCCGCACCACGGTCAAGGGCAGCCAGTTCCAGAAGCCGCTCATGGAGTTCTCCGGGGCCTGTGCCGGGTGCGGCGAGACCTCCTACGTCAAGGTCATCACCCAGCTCTTTGGCGAGCGCATGGTCATTGCCAATGCAACCGGCTGCTCCTCGATCTGGGGAGCGTCCGCCCCGACCACGCCCTACACCGTCAACAAGGAAGGGCATGGCCCGGCCTGGGGCAACTCCCTGTTCGAGGACGCGGCCGAGTTCGGGTACGGCATCAACATGGCCTTTGACCACCGCCGCCGGCACCTGGCCGACACCGTGACCAAGGCGCTTGAAGCCGGGGTCCCCGCGGACATTGAAAAGCTCCTCAGGGACTGGCTGGAGCACAGGGACGAGTCCGAGCCCAGCACAACCCTGGCCAGGCAGCTCAAGAAAAGCCTGGCTGACGCGCCCGACCTTCCCGCGGTCAAGGACATCCGCGATGCGGCCGACATGCTGGTCAAGAAGTCTGTCTGGGTTTTTGGCGGCGACGGATGGGCCTACGACATCGGGTACGGCGGCCTGGACCATGTCCTGGCTTCCGGGGAGGACGTCAACGTGCTGGTCATGGACACGGAGGTCTACTCCAACACCGGCGGCCAGGCCTCCAAGGCCACGCCTCTCGGCTCCATCGCCAAGTTCGCAGCCGCGGGCAAACGCACCAGCAAGAAGGACCTGGGACGCATGTGCATGACCTACGGCTACATCTACGTGGCCACGGTCGCCATGGGCGCCAACAAGAACCAGTTCCTCAAGGCCGTGACCGAGGCAGAGAGCTACCCCGGCCCCTCGATCATCATTGCCTATGCGCCCTGCATCAATCAGGGCATCAAGCGCGGCATGGGCAAAAGCCAGGAGGAGGAGAAGCGGGCCGTGGAGTCGGGCTACTGGCCCCTGTACCGCTTCAATCCCATGAAGGGCGCCATGGGCGAGAATCCCTTCTCCCTGGACTCCAAGGACCCCGACGGGTCCATCCAGGAGTTTCTGCTGGGCGAGAACCGCTATGCCTTGCTGGAACGGACCAGCCCCGAGGTGGCGACACGGCTGCGGAACAAGCTGCAGCGGGAGTACCGGCTGCGCTTCGACCACCTCAAGTTCCTCGCAGAAGGCACGGCCCATCTGGTTCCGGAGATCTCCATGCCCGCTGAGGAAAGCGGCAAGGCCGCTGTCACGGAACGTGAAACCGCCGAGCCCGAGCAGGCCGAAGCCGGGCGCATGCCCTACTGCACCCTGGCCGAGATCGGAGAGCACTCCCGCCCCTCCCGGGATGAGGAACCCTGCGACGAGGGCAGATCAGGGGAATAATGCGTTAGACAGACTCATGAAAAAGGCCGGGGATTTTTCCTCGGCCTTTTATTTTGGTCGGTTCTTCGACGTTTCGTGTGGAATTCGGGAAGGAATTCACGCCCCTGACCCGAGTTTTGTAGGGGCACGTTGCACGTGCCCCTACAACCCAATGCTGAATTCTCCCACCAGGGAACAAGTTCGAAGTCGGAAGTTTGAAGTTCGAAGGAAAGAAAAGAATTAAACCCCACTGTATTTGTTCTTTCTGGTTTGCTTCCAGCTTCCAACTTCGAACTTCGAACTTCTTCTCTTGCTTCCAGCTTCCAGCTTCAAACTTCTAGCTTCTCTACTCATCAATCCCGATCACGCCGCAGCCGATCTTGGACCCGTCCAGGCCGTGGACCAGCAGGCTGCGTCCGATGATGGACCGTGGTCCGGTCAGGGCCAGCCTGTCGAGCCTGGCTTCGACCGTGGCCCGGCCGTCCTCGCCAGCCTCGATTGTGGGCAGGTCGCCATGGTAGCCCTCGCCGTGCTCCACGGGCATGTAGTGGGGGCCGACCGTGTCCTCGTTCGGCGCAGTGCAGTCACCGTAGACGTGGATGTGAAACCCGTGGGAACCAGGCTCGAGGTTGATGAACTCTCCCTCGAGCAGGAGACTGTTTTGCGCCGCTGTGAAGCTGACCGTGCCAAGGACCTCCTGACTTTTCAGATGATGGACCACGGCGATGGCCCTGGTCACCTTGCCCTGCTCCATGCCTTCAGCGTGCCCCATGTCGTCTGCTCCCGCCCGGGAAATGGGCAGGACAGCCACCCCCAGAAACAATACGAGTATGACCATGAATCTTGAATGCGTGTTGCGATGCATGTCTTCCCTCCTTGCCTTTTTGTTCAGGAATATTTTCCTGAATGTTTCTGTCACATACCGTTTGAACGTAAAAATAATCCACGTTCAGTGATGGTAGCAAAATTCTCGTCTTTGCAAACTTCTTTTTTTGCTTTTTTGTTGCGTGCCCAGTTCAGCATGCCATGCACAGTGCAGCGCCAGGGTGAAAAAATGCTCCCCGGTGTATTGACAGAATTTTAAAGCCAAACTACGTTGCTTTCGCTCGTCAGCCGCTGGCCGCTGGTTCATGATTTGTAGGCTGGGGGGGGCATTTTTTTGGTCGGGTGTTCCCAGGTAGGGAAATGCCCTTTGTTTCATCTTTTTTTTCGAGGAGTCTTTTGCATCATGTCGAAGAACATCTATGTGGGGAACCTTCCCTGGAGCGCGACTGAGGACGAAGTTCACCAGGCCTTTGCCGCCTTTGGCGACGTGAACGCGGTCAAGTTCATCATGGACCGGGAAACGGGCAGGTTCCGTGGCTTCGGGTTCGTGGAAATGGAGGCCGAAGGGGCTGAACAGGCCATCGAAGCATTGGACGGCACCGACTTCGGGGGGCGAACCATCAAGGTCAACGAAGCCCGCCCCCGCTGGTAGCCGCTCACACCGACCACCCTCCCCCCTGCCCCGGCCCCCCCGGGGCAGGGGTTTTTTTTGACCTGTCAGCTGTTTTAAAAACCCGGTCTTGATCTGTTTTCATTCCTGCAGATTCGTGTAGATTCTTGGGCAGTGCGCACCCGTTTCTCACCAAGCGCCGGATCACTCATATGCTGCACATATCCAAAACCATAACCGTCCCGGAGACTGAGATCGAGATGCATGCCGTGCGTTC
>CAZUBS010000247.1:0-3947 GCA_964618595.1 uncultured Desulfohalobiaceae bacterium | reverse complement strand
ACGTTCTGAATGATCATGTCCACGAGGATGCCCGCGTCGGCGAGGGGCCCGAATATCGCCGCGGCAACGCCGGGACGGTCCGGCACCTCGCGCAGGGTCACGCGGGCTTGGTCCTTGTCATAGGCGATTCCGGAAACCTTGACCTGTTCCATGGACGGATCCTCCTTGGTCACGAGAGTTCCCGTGGCGTCCGAAAAAGTGGACCGCACCAGCACGGGAACATAGTATTTTTTAGCAAATTCCACAGAGCGGATCTGTAGCACCTTGGCGCCCATGCTGGCCATCTCCAGCATCTCGTCGTAGGTGATGCGCTCGATCTTGCGGGCCTGGGAACAGAGGTTGGGGTCGGTGGTGTAGACCCCGTCCACGTCGGTGTAGATCTCGCAGACCTCGGCCTTGACCGCTGCGGCCAGGGCCACGGCAGTGGTGTCGGAGCCGCCTCTTCCCAGGGTGGTCAGGCGCTGGCCCTCGTCCCAGCCCTGGAAGCCGGCCACCACCAGGACGTCGTGATCGGTGAGCATGGCCTTGAGACGCGTGTCGTCGATGCCCAGTATCCTGGCCCGGCCAAAGGCGCAGTCGGTGCGGATGGGCACCTGGAAGCCGAGCACTGAACGGGCCGTGATGCCGTGGTCGCGCAACAGGATGGAGAAGAGGGCGGCCGAGACCTGCTCCCCGGTAGCCAGCAGGGTGTCCACCTCTGCCGGGTCCGGGTTCAGCGACCAGTCCCTGGTCAGGGCCAGGAGCCGGTTGGTTTCCCCGGCCATGGCCGAGACCACGACAATGGCCTTGTAGCCCCGCTCGAGCGCGTGCCCGACCTTGGCCATGACCGCGCGCATGCACTGGAGGTCGGCGACCGATGTCCCGCCGAACTTCTGGACGATAATGCGCATTCCCTGTGACTCCTTGGACGGCCTTCCTGCAGTCTCGCCATGTGACGGGTTCATTCAGGGTCCCTGACGGCCTGCTCGGTACTCCCGACGCTGGAGGCGATGCCGGGGAGTGCCGCCTGCAACGCCGGGTCAGTGGCCTGGAGTACCGCAGCTCGGCCTGGACCGCAAATCTCCATTCTGACCGTCAGGCTGGGCTGTGGCCAGAGCCGCGGGTCGAGGTGCTCCGCCCACTCCACAACCGACACGAGGTCCGGGTCGTGCAGCAGCTCCAGCAGCTCGTCGTCCAGCCCGGTCTGCTGCAGGCGGTAGAGATCGAAGTGCGCCACCTCGGGCCGGGTCGGGTAGAGGTTGACACTGTTGAAGCTCGGGCTGGCCACCTCGGCTTCCTCGCCTCCCGGAAGCTGCAACACAGTCTGGCGCACCAGGGTGGTCTTGCCTGCGCCCATGGGGCCGAAAAGCATCACGGCCCGGAATTTTCCTTGCTTGAGGGCATCGCCCAAGGCCCGGGCCAGCTCGGCGGTGCGCTCGAGCGTGGCCAGCGGGACCCGGATGGCGGAGGTGCTCACGGAGTGCCTCCCGAAGATGTGCAGGGAAGGGGTTTCATCCCGCCAGCATGCGCAGGATGTCCTCCTTGCCCACGATGCCCGCAAGCTTGCCCTCTTTGACAACGGGGATGGTGTGGAAGTTCTTCTCGACCATCAGGTTGGCAACCTCCTGCACGTCGCTGTCAGGGGAGACGCTGACCGGGTCCACGGTCATGGCGTCCTTGACCTCTGTTGCGGACATCTTGTTGATCTGCCGCTCCACAGAGCCGAGGGAGGTCAATGGGATCAGGCCGTCCAGGAGAGTGAAGTAGGTGGGCAGGGGCAGCTTCTTCTGCTGGGTGATCAGGTCGCTCTGGCAGATGATGCCCACCAGGGTGTTGTCCTCGTCCACCACGGGCAGGCCGTTGACGCGCTTGTCCAGCAACAGCTTGGCCGCCTCGGCCACGGGGGTGTCCGGTCTGACGGTGATGACGTCCCGGGTCATGATCTCGGATACAGTGGTCATGTGTGCGTCTCCTTGAGCACCAGGGGCAGGGCGTCGGCGATCTCACGCGTCAGATTGCCCCTGTGCGGGTAGTCCCGCTCGACCAGGAGGCCGGCGGACCCATGCCAATACACCCCAACACAGGCGGCATGCAAGGGGGAAAGCCCCCTGGCGAGCAGGCTGCCGATGACCCCGGAGAGCACGTCCCCGGTGCCGCCCACCGCCAGGGCCGGGCTGGCCAGGGGGCAGAGCAGGTCGGGCTGGTCCGGTGCCGTGATCACGGTTCCGGCGCCCTTGAGCACGGTCACGCCGCCGTGGGTGCGGCACAAGGCCCGGGCTGCATCGAACCGGTCGTCCTGGACCTCACGGGTGGAGCGTTCCAGGATCCTGGCCATCTCCCCGGGGTGCGGGGTCAGGACGGACTGCCTGGGAAGCCTGGAGCAGAGGCGGTCATCCTTGGCCAGCCAGTAAAGCCCGTCGGCATCCAGCACCAGTGGGGGCAGGGATGGCTGCACAAGGGCCGTCACGAACCGGCCGGCCTGCTCGCCCCGGCCCAGTCCGGGCCCGAGGACCAGGGCGTCGAATCGTTCCAGGTGGGGGGCGAGCTCCTGCAACAGATCGGGAGTCCATTCCCGCCCGTCCCCCAGGGGCAGGGTCATGATTTCGGGCCATCCGGCCTTGATCTCGGTGGACAGCCCCCCGGGGCAGGCCACGGTCACGAGCCCCGCCCCGGCCCTGAGCGCACCCAGGGCGGCAAATGCCGGGGCGCCGGTCAGGCCGGTGGATCCCCCGACGACCAGCAGGTGGCCTGCACTGCCCTTGTGCATGTCAGGCGGGTTGTCGGGGATCAGGTCCAGGCAGCAGGCGGTCAGGGCGAAGTGGCTGGGGGGGTGGTCCTCCTGGATGAAGCGGGGGATGCCGATGCGCCGGACCAGGAGGTCCCCCACGTAGGGGCGGGCCGAGGGCAGCAGCAGGCCCAGCTTGGCTTCCTCGAAGGTCACGGTTGCGTCGGCCTGCACGGCCGTGGGGCAGGGGCGGCCGGTCACCCCGTTCAGGCCGGAGGGGATGTCGATGGACAGGACAAAGCAGTGCGGGGCCATGCGGTTGATGTGGGTGATCCAGCCGCGGTAGCTTTGCCGCAGCTCCCCCTCGAACCCCGTTCCCAGCAGCCCGTCGACAAGGATGTCGGCGTGGTTCAGGAAATCGAGGTTGTACTCGGGCAGGTGGAAGAGGGTGAGGTTGCGCTTCTGGGCCAGCCCCAGGTGATAGGCGCTCTCCCCCTGGTACGCTGCCTGCTTCCTGGTGTGCAGCACCAGGAGCTTGACCCCTTCGTCGGACAGGTGACGGGCCAGGGCAAAGGCATCCCCCCCGTTGTTGCCAGACCCGGCAAAGATCACGGCCGTGCGCCCCTCCAGGGGGCCCAGGCGATCCTTGAGGACCTGCAAACATTCCCGGCTGGCGTTCTCCATGAGAATCTCGCCCCGGAGACCGAACTCATGGATGGCCATGGAGTCCCAGCGGGCCATTTCCTGCGGTGTGGGAAGGGGGGTGTGCATGGTGCCAGTCCTTGTTATCCGGCCTGTCCGGTCTCCAGTATGACCACGGCAGCGGCCGTGTCCCTGCCATGGGTCAGGCTGACGTGTGCCATCCTGGCGCCGAGGGAGTTCGCCACGGCCTGTGCCGGGCCGTGGAGAATGATTTCGGGTTTTCCCGAGGGCAGCGGGCGAACCTCCAGGTCGTGCCAGGTGATCCCTCCGCTCATGCCGGTGCCCAGGGCCTTGACTCCAGCCTCCTTAGCTGCAAAACGCGCGGCCAGGAAGGAGATCCCGGCCTGCTCAGTTCCCGGCATCGCGTCCAGCTCGCCGCGGGTGAGGATGCGGCGCGAAAACCGGTCGCCAAAACGCTGCAGGGCCTTGTGGATGCGGTCGAGCTCCACGATGTCGATGCCAAGCCCAACAATCACGACCCGCTCCGGGCAGGCCGTTGAAAAATCCCCGCTGGCCTGCCCTCCGTAGCCTTGTGCGAAGG
>CAZUBS010000246.1:0-3949 GCA_964618595.1 uncultured Desulfohalobiaceae bacterium | reverse complement strand
GCCTGTTCCCCATCATCGCGGTGCTGGGCTATGCCCAGGTGGTCCAGTGGGTGGTAAACCGGCGCAAGCGAAGCCAGGAAAAGATGCGGCAGGCCGCTTCATGAAATTTCCCGATCCGCTCAGCCCGTGGGGTCAGAACCACTCCCTTGTGTTGCGTCCGTGAATTGAATGAAGGACGGCACACTACCCGGCCGTCTCAGGCAGCCGGCAGCCCTTCATCGCCTGGCGGGCCAGACCCGCCCCGGCCTGTTCGTACATGTTGTAGGCGGTGCACACCCCCATGCCGGACAGCTCCGCCACCTCTTCAGGGTACCGGGCAATGGCCGCCACCTGGCAGTCGATCCCCAGGTTGCGCAGCTGCTTGACCGCAAACACGTTGCCCTGGTGGTTGGGCATGGCCAGGATGACCAGCTCAAGCTCCTGGTCCCTCTTCAGCTTGCGCCAGAACTCCGTGTCTGAAGCATCCCCCAGAATGACATTGCGCCCCTGCTCCCGGTTGAGGTCCACCCGCTCGGGCGCGTGCTCCACCCCGGCGACCCGCCCGCCGAACACCGAGGCCAGCTCGTCGTAGGCTCCGATCCCTATCCTCCCCATGCCGAAAACCACCACCTGCACCGACCCCAGGTCAATGGGGGCGTCGTGGGGGTGGCACCACTCCCGTTCAAAACGGCACAGCCACCCTCCCACCTTCTGGTACAACCGTTCCGAGGCCTGGCTCAGGGGGGCGCCAAGGGCGAAGCTCAGGCTCACGGTGAGGGCCATGACCAGCAGCCACTCCAAGGGAATGAGCATCTGGGAGGCGGCAATGGCGGCCACGATCAGGCCGAACTCAGAGAAGTTCGTCAGCACCAGGGAGGTGAACAGGCTGGTGCGGGCGCGCAGCCCGAAGAGGCTGACCACGGCGTGGTACACGGCAGTCTTGAAGGGCAGGAGCAGGCACAGGAGCAGCGCTGCCAGGAGCATCTCCAGGGTGGGCACCCCGCCCATGCCGATGGACAGGAAGAATCCCACCAGCATGAGCTCCTTGAATCCGAAAAGGGCCTTGGACAGGGAGGAAGCCTTGGGGTGGCCGGCCACCAGAACCCCCACGGCCAGGGCGCCCAGATCGGGCTTGAGGCCCACCAGGGCGAATCCCTCGGCACCGACTCCCAGCGCGAAAAAGAGCCCGCAGAGAATGAACAGCTCTCCCCGGCCCGACATGTCCATGAGACGGTAGAGCACGGGCCGCAGCAGCGGCAGCCCGAGCACGGCCAGGGCCCAGGGGCTGGGGACCTTGCCGGCCGAGACGCTCAGGTAGAGGACCGCGAACAGATCCTGCATGATGAGGATGCCGATGGCGATCGTCCCGTAGAAGGCTGTCATGTCGCCCCTTCCCTCGAGCACCTTGACCGCGAAGACAGTGCTGGAAAAGGCCAGGGCAAACCCCAGCACCAGGACGGCCTGCCAGGAAAGCTCCAGCAGGGGGGAGTCGATCCACTGCCGTGCCAGAAACAGTGCCCCGGACATGAACAGGGTGGTCACGACCATCTGGGCGGTGGCGCTGGCCCAGATCTCAGGCTTGAGCAGGCCGCGGATGTCCAGCTTGAGGCCGATGGAGAAGAGCAGCAGGGTGATGCCCAGGTCCGAAATCAGGTCCAGCCCGGGAGGGGGGGCAAGCCCGGCCAGGTTGTAGGCGAACCCGGCCAGCAGGAAGCCCACCATGGGGGGCAGCCCGATCCGAGTCAGGGCCAGGCCGAAACCATAGGCAAAGCTCACCAGGAGGACCAGCATGCTCTTTCTCCGCGTTGGGTGTTGGTTCCGGACCGGAAAGGGACGACGCTTTGAAAGCAATCCCTGCTGGAAAAAAAGATCGGGACCTGGGGCACCCCGGACTGACAGGGTTCGAAAACCTTGGGTGCCCGGTGTGAATATGGCGGAGGGGGAGGGATTCGAACCCCCGGGCCCCGTCAGGGGCCAGCGGTTTTCAAGACCGCCGCCTTCGGCCGCTCGGCCACCCCTCCGCTCTTCAGAGTGACAAGTCAGAACATGTAAAGCAAGTGTGCCGGGGGATCAAGCCGGCCGGGCACCTTCATCCGCAGTGCCCACCAGGGGGACAGCCGTTGCCTCGCCCCGCTCCAGGCGCACCTGCTGATGAAAAATTACCGGGAGCCCTTTCCGGTCGTGGCTGGCGCAGACAAGGGTCACCCCGCCCCGGGCCAGACCTTCGAGCAGCCGGCGCAGCACATCCCGCCCCTCAGGGTCCAGCCCGCTCAAAGGTTCGTCCAGGAGCAGCACCCACGGCCGCCTGACCACGGCCCTGGCCAGGACGACCCGCTGCTTCTGGCCGAAGGACAATGCCCTGTAACGCTGGTTCGCAAAATCGCCAAGCCCCAGGATGGCTGCGACACCCTCCGCCGCCCCCCTCCCAGGTGAGCCGTTGAAAAGCGGTGACAGGCGGGCAGCCCTGAGGCTTTGCTCCAGCAGATCGGCAGCTGTGCGATCCGGGTCGAGCATGTCCACCTGGTGCTCGGGGCAGGCATAGCCGATGGCCTGCCTGCGGCACCAGGCATCGCAGGCCGCAGGGAGGAGCGGCCGCTCGACCCCTTTTCCTGCATAGGGCGAGAGATCGCCCCGCAGCAACCGGAGCAGGGTTGTCTTGCCCGAGCCGTTTTGCCCTGTCACCAAAGTGTGTTCGCCCTGGCGCAGAACCCACTGGTCGATGTGCAGCACCCGTCGCCCTTTGATGCGCACCTCGGCCCCTCGAAGCACTATGGCCGGGGGGCCTGCATCCTGACTGCTCCTTGACCGGCCGCCACACGCGCTCCGTGGAGCAAGGGGCGGTTCCGGGCCCTCCACTCGGCCCTGCCGGGCCACCCGCCCCCGGTCCAGGCGCAGCTCGTGGGTCACCCAGGGAGGGACGGCGTCCTCATCGTGACCGGAGCACAGGATGGATACCCCGCTCACCGTCGTCTTTTCCAGAACGGCCAGGACCAGCCCCCTGGCCCGGCTGTCCAGGCCGAGCAGGAGCTCGTCCACGATGAGCACGTCCGGCTGCCCCGCCAGGGCCCGAGCCGCCAGGACGGCCCGCTGCCGCCCCCGCGCAAGTTCGAGGAACGGCCGTTTTGCCAGGGGGGAAACCCCGAGCCGTTCCATGAGCCCCTGCACCCGAAGGCGCTGGTCCCTTGTGAGCGGTGTGTACAGGAAGGGCGTCTGGGACACCCCGGTCTGGACCACTGTACCGGCAGGCAGGTTCCACTCGTTTCTGCGGTAGATTTCCTGCTGCTCCGGGGACAGGCGGGCGATGCGCTCCCTGGCCCGGATCGGGCTTTGCGTGCACAGCCCATCAAAGCAGTAGCTGCGCATGCCGCCGGGATCCGGCCAGAGGTCGCCCCTGATCATGGCCAGCAGCGTGGTCTTGCCCGAGCCGTTGGGTCCCAGGAACGCCCAGTGCCGCCCCGGGTCCAGTTGCCAGCTGACCTCGGACAGCACCTGCCTGCCCCCCAGGGTCAGGCTGCAGCGCTGCAGCGCGACCAGGGGAAGGGTCACACCCCTCCGCCGGCCAACCGGTGGTCGGACCTGCGGGAAACGGCCTCCTCCATGCACCCGTCGAGCCACCCGGTGCTGCGGTTCAATGTGGCCTCTTCCATGTCCGCCTCCTGGGTTACGAAAAAACCTCACCTCTTCATCCGGCCTTATCCCGGGAAGACAGGGTGCAGCGTGCCGCCCCAGCAAAAAACCCCGGGGCAGCCATGGCTGGCGGCTCCGGGGTGTGTGGTCGTGTGGCGGAGAGGGAGGGATTCGAACCCTCGATAGAGCTATTAACCCTATACCCGCTTAGCAGGCGAGCGCCTTCAGCCAGCTCGGCCACCTCTCCGGTCGCGAACTTTTGCATCTAACCCCAAACCCTCAGCCAGTCAAGGCATGCGCACGCCATCCAAGCGTCTCCAGCCCGGTTTGGCACTCCCAAACT
>CAZUBS010000245.1:0-3959 GCA_964618595.1 uncultured Desulfohalobiaceae bacterium | reverse complement strand
TACCCAGGAGATGGACATGAACATACTCAAGCTTGCAGCAATTGTGGTGGGGACGCTGTTTTTCCTGACCGTGACCGTGCATGCCATGGGGCGGGCGCAGGTCGAAACCCGGCAGACAGACAAAGGCGTCGAAGTCAGGCTCGAAACCCTGGCCAGCGGGTTGAACCACCCCTGGGGCATGGCCTTTCTCCCGGACGCCCGTCTGCTGGTCACGGAGCGCAACACCGGGCAGCTTTACATCCTGAACACCGCCCAGACGCTGTCCCCGCCTCTGGGCGGTGTGCCGGAAGTGAGGGCCCAGGGCCAGGGGGGCCTCATGGACGTGGCCCTGGACCCGGACTTTGAAACAAACAGCAGGGTCTACCTTTCCTATGCCAAGCCCGGTGACTCCGGCACGGCCACCACCGCCCTCGGCAGGGGCACCCTGGCCGAGGGGCGCATTGAGAATTTCCAGGATATTTTCGTCCAGGAGCCTTACACCGGCGGGTCGAACCATTTCGGCAACCGCATCGCCTTCTCCCCGGACGGCACCTTCCTGTTTCTCGGGCTTGGGGAGCGGTTTCAGTTTGACCCGGCGCAGGACCTTTCCAACCATTTGGGCACGGTGGTCCGCATCCATCCTGACGGCAGCGTCCCCGACGACAACCCTTTTACTGACCGGGAAGATGCCAGGGACGAGATCTGGTCTTACGGCCACCGCAACATCGAGGCCATGGCCTTCCAGCCGGAAACCGACGCGCTCTGGGTCGGGGAGATGGGCCCCCGGGGCGGCGACGAGTTGAACAGGATAGAAAAGGGCGCCAATTACGGCTGGCCCCTGGTCAGCTGGGGCGAGCATTACAGCGGCCGGGACATCCCGGACCCGCCGACCCGTCCGGAATTCAAGGACGCGGTGCGCCACTGGACCCCGGTCATCTCTCCCTGCGGCATGGTCTTCTACCAGGGCGACATGTTCCCCGGCTGGAAAGGCAACGCCCTCACCGGCGGGCTGACGCACCAGGAGGTGGTCCCCCTGGCCTTGGGCGGCACCCGGGTCCCGGACGAGGACCGTCTGCCCATGCCGGCGCGCATCCGCGACGTCGACGAGGCCCCGGACGGCTCTGTGTACGTCCTGACCGACCAGGACGACGGCAGGGTCATACGCATCACCCCTGCGGGGAAAAACTCTGAGTAGCCTGGCCGGACTCCCGGAACATTGCAATCCCCACGGGCTTGCCCTAACAGCTTGATGAAAAAGCCCGGGGGAGGATCAAGCAGCAGTGTGTGAAGGGTCGGAGCAAAGCAGGGACACATCACCATGACCAGCAGCCCTAGCAGCACAGACAGGGACGTGTACCTGCGCCGGGCCAGGGCCGTGCTCGGGGTGGACACAGCGGACGGCTCCAAGCGCATCCGCTACGCCTACTATCGCGGCATGTTCGCCCACCACCCCGACCGCAACCCTGACGACCCACAGGCCCATCTGGCCGCGGCCCTGATCAACGAGGCATTCGAGCTTTTGCTTGATCGATCCGCCCGCACCACCCTGCTTGCCGACAGGGATCTGGTCAACCGCGTCCTGAACACTTCCGTGGAGGACCTTCCCGGCCTGCTCACCTACGAGGAGTGGCTCAGGGAGCGGTTCTACGATGTGGGGGCGGGGTCGATCTGGCCGACATGAAACCTGGGACCCTGATTCGGCTCAACCCTGCCCGCGGCCGCCGTCATCTGCACCGGCGTTGTGCGGTGGCTCGCCATGCCACCGGGATATGTCCCCGCGATTGTACGAGAAGTATATCCCGGCGACACTCAGGAAGGAAAAGCTGACAAACCCCCACCGCACCGCCTTCAGGAACAGGTGGTCGGACACCGTGGCAACGGCCTGCCCGCCCAGCATCCCGGCAAAGAACAGGGTGGCGATGGTCATGCTCACGATCTGCCCGACCACCCGCATGGTGGCGGCGGACCCGGAAGCAAGGCCGTACTGGGTTTTGTCCACCGAACTCATGATGGTGTTCATGTTCGGGGAGGAAAACAACCCAAACCCCAGCCCCACCCATACCAGCAGGGCAACGATGGACCAGACCGGGGTGACTGCGGAGAGAAGTGTAAAAGCGGCCAGGCCCACTGTGCACATGGTCATCCCGGCAGTGGCCAGGATGCGTGGCTGGATCCTGTCGGAAAGCCTGCCTGCCAGCGGTGAAAAAACAGCCATGACCACCGGCTGGGCGACCAGGACGATCCCTGCGTCACGGGGCGACAGCCCCTGTATCTTCTGCAGGTACAGGCTCAGCAGGAAGACAATGGCAAAGGTGGCGCTGTAATTGATGAGCGCAGCCAGGTTTGAGAAGGCGAACAAGCGGTTGCGGGTAAACAGCCGAGTGTCCAGCACCGGCATGGAGGACCTGCTTTCCAGCAGCCAGAAAGCCACCAGCGACAGCGTGCCAGCGCCCATCAGCAGCCACCCGGGTGCTGTGGGGATGCGCGAAGAGCCGTACACCAGGGCCACCAGGCCGAGCATGTAAAAAAACGTCCCCTTGAGATCGGTCCTTTTCTTTGTGCCCGCGGCTGGGTCTCCGCCCAGAAAAAGCAATGCGATGCCGGTGGCGATCACCCCCAGGCCCGCGGCAACGAAAAAAATCGACCGCCACCCCAGGTACTGGGTCAAAAGCCCCCCTGCAAAGGGACCCAGTGCAAGCCCGAGATAGACCGCAGACACGGCAATGCCCAGCACCCGCCCCCTGTATCGGGGCAGAAAGGCCGAAACCAGGATGGCCGCCCCCGTGGTGTTGGTGAAGGCCGCCCCGATCCCCTGGACATACCTGAAGACGATCAGCCAGAGCCCTGAACCTGCCAGGCCGCAGGCCAGGGAACCCAGGGTGAAGACCACCACCCCGATCTTGAAAAAGAGCCGGATGCCCGCAATGTCGCTCCAGCGGCCAACTGGCAGCAGAAACATGGCCGTGGCCAGCAGAAACGAGGTGATCACCCAGCTCAGGGCGACAGCGTCGAGGGTGAAGCTCTGCTCGATGGCCGGCAAGGCGATGTTCACGGAGGATATCAGGAATGTCCCCATGAACGAGGTGGCGGCCACGATGGAAACTATAAAAAGCTGCTTTTTCGTCCAGTGCATGGGGCCCTTTTCACCGTATCCCGCACCGGATCAAGCGCACCACAACGGCCGGCAGGACCATGTCCCAAACAGAATCCCAAACAGAGCTGAATGATGCGGTCCGACGGATGAACAAAGCGCCCACCCCTTACCTCCCCAGCCTGTTCCCGAGGAAGGTCAGAAAACGCTTCCAGGACTTGTGGTCGGCGTCCTTGTCGTAGCGGTCCCCGTCAAAGACGGTGAAGGCGTGCCGTGCACCGCCGTAGGTGATCATCTCATGGGCCACGCCAGCGGATTCAAGCTCCTTGGCCAGCGCGGCGAACTCGTCCATGGAAATGGCTGTATCAGCTGTCCCGTGCATGACGAGCAGCTCCCCCTGTGCCGCTTCATAGTCCTGCCCCTCAGGGGTGGACAGGCCGCCGTGAAAGGTTGCAAAGCCTTTGAGGTCCGCACCGGCCCGGGCCAGCTCCAGCACCGCTGCCCCGCCGAAGCAGTAGCCCATGGCCACGGCATTGCCCTTGTCCGCTCCACGGGCCTCGGCCTCCTGCAGGGCACCGAACATCAGGCGGCGCATTTTTTCCCTGTCCTTGTACAGCTCGCCCGTGTGCTGCCTCCTGTCCTCGACCTTGGTGGGCCGGATGCCGGCACCGAAAAGGTCGGCTGCAAACACGTGGTAGCCAAGCGCGGCGAGCATGTCGGCCCGCTTGATCTCATACTCTGTCAGACCGTCCCAGTCGTGCAGGAGCAGAACGAGCGGAGCGCCCGTGTCTCCCGCTGCTGCGTAGTAGCCCTGGTAGGGCTTGCCATCGACCTGATAGCTGACATCGGTGCCTGCTTTGGCAAAGGCGCTGCCTGTAAACACCAGGAT
>CAZUBS010000244.1:0-3990 GCA_964618595.1 uncultured Desulfohalobiaceae bacterium | reverse complement strand
TTGGAGCGAAACGGTGGCGGTGGTGTGCCGGTAGGATCGACCGGCACAAAGGTGGACCAAGTGAGAGTGAGGGACGCGACGCACTTCCATTCTGGCTGGTCATGAACACCCACGGCCTCTTTCCGAAACCGGTAGCTTTGGGAAAGTACCCTTGAACCGGATGAACTAAAAAAAGCCGGCCGGAGAAATCGATTCTCCGGCCGGGGGCGATCAGAGTCGGCTAGTCGAGCTGGGCCAGCAGCTTGTCTTTGATGGACTCGATGGTGCCCTCGCCGTCGAGCTCGATGTAGGTGCAGGCGCCCTCGGCGCACTTCTCCTTGAAGAAGTAGGCAGCGGCCAGCGTTCCGGTCTCGGTATCGTAGTAGATGTTGTGGCGCTTGTTGATGGCTTCCTCGTCCTGGTCGTCGGCCCGGGCCTTGGGCTCGCCGCCGCAGACCCGGAACTTGCCGTCCTTGGGGGAGATGGCGGGAATGTCCACGTTGTTGGGGTGGTTGGGGTCGTTGACGCACAGGCGCCTGCCCATGATGCGGGCCTTGGCCACCTCGCGGGGCAGCAGGATCTCGATCACGTAATCGATCCCGATGTTCTCCTTCTGCAGGGCTTCCCAGAGCTTCTTGGCCTGGTTGATGCTGCGGGGGAACCCGTCCAGGAGCCAGCCCTTGTCGCCTTCCTTCTTGAGGACGTCCAGGACCATGGGTATGGTGATGTCGTCGGGGACGAGCTCGCCCCTGTCGATGTACTCCTTGGCCTGCTTGCCCAGGTCGGTGCCTTTGCCGATGTGTTCCCTGAAGATGCCGCCGGACTCGATGTGTGCCAGGTCGTATTTCTTTTTCACCAGGGAACCCTGGGTCCCTTTTCCGCTTCCATTGGGCCCGAAAATGAGTATGTTCACGTGCCGTCCTCCTTGGATAAAAATTTCACAAGGTGATAGCCCCAGGCTTGAAAGCTGTCAATGAAAAGCACGCAGGGGGAAGACATGGCCCTGAGGCCTGAGCAGGAGATCAGGGAGCGGCAGGCCGTGCTGCCTGAAGAGAGAAACGGGCAACGCCTGGACCAGGCCTTGGAGCTGCTGTTCCCCCACTGGGGCAGGAGAGTGCGGCAGCGCCTCTGGGAGCGGGGGCAGGTCCTGGTGAATGACATACCCCGCCCAAAGGGGTTCAGGGTCGAAACCGGGCAGACCATTGCCTTCCGCCCCCTGCCAGTTGCCAGACCCGCTGCCCCGTGCCCGGACCGGATCGTGGTCGTGACCGCAACTGAGCGGTTTGCCGCGGTCTACAAACCAGAGGGAGTGCACACGGCAGCCGTGGCCCTGAGGGCCGGACTCACCCTGGAAGAATGCCTGCAGGAGCTTTTCCCCCTGCAGGATGCGCGGCTGTGCAACAGGCTGGACAGGGAGACCTCGGGCCTGGTCCTGGTCGCATTCGGTCCGGATTCCCTGGACCGCTACCTGGTGCTGCAGGACCAGGGTCGTGTGGAAAAGGGCTATCTGGCCGTGGTGCAGGGTGCGCTGACAGGCGGGACCACTGTCAGCAGGGTCATTGACAGGACAGGGCACAAAAAGGTCAGGGTCCTCGAGGATGCTGAATCTGACCCCCTGCGCTGGACACGGATACGCTCCGTCAAGGTCGGTCGGGCACGGAAACGCAGCCTGGTGGAGGTGGTCATCCACAAGGGGCACCGCCACCATATCCGGGCCCACCTGGCCCACATCGGCCACCCCATCCTGGGAGACGCGGTCTATGGGGGACCAGAGGCAGCCAGGCTCTTTCTGCACCACGGCCGGGTCAGCATGCCCGGATTTACGGCGAGTGCGGCCCCGCGCTGGGACCCTTCATGGCAGGACTGACCAGAGATCACTCCAGCAGGGCCCGGGCAAAGTCCTCCCCGTTGAAAGGCCTGAGATCCTCCATCTTCTCACCCAGGCCCACGTAGGTGATGGGCAGCCCGAACTCGAGGGCTATGGCCACGACCACGCCGCCCTTGGCGGTGCCGTCCAGCTTGGTCAGGACGATCTCGTCGATGGCGATGGCCTCGGAGAAGATCCTGGTCTGGGACAGGGCGTTCTGGCCGGTGGTGGCATCGAGCACTAAAATGGTCCTGTGCGGGGCTCCGGGATGCCTTTTGCCAAGGACCCGCTTGACCTTCTTGAGCTCGTCCATGAGGTCCACCTTGGTGTGCAGGCGTCCGGCCGTGTCCACGAAGAGGAGGTCGAAGCCCTGCTCCCGGGCGTGGTCCAGAGCCTCGTAGGCTACGGCAGCCGGATCCGCGTGCGCCTGCTTGGCGTAGAATCCGGCCCCCACCCGCCGGGACCAGATCTCCAGCTGCTCGATGGCCGCGGCCCGGAAGGTGTCCCCGGCCGCGACCAGGACCTTGCTGCCCTGCATCTGGGCCCGGTGAGCCAGCTTGGCAATGGTGGTGGTTTTGCCCACACCGTTGACCCCCACCATGAGCACCACCTCGGGCGGCTCCGGCCGGATGCGGCGCCCGGGTTTGGGAAAGAGGGACGCGAGCTCCTCGCGGAACAGGTCCTTGAACCCGGCAGGGTCGGTCACGCCGCTCTGGGCGACTCTGTTGCGCAGCCTGGAGGAGAGCTCGGTGGCTGCCTGATAGCCCACGTCGGCCATGATCAGGATCTCCTCGAGCTCCTCCCAGAAGGTCTCGTCGAACTCCGAGCTCTGAGTGACCAGCTGGTCGATGCGCCTGGAGAGCTGCTCCTTGGTCTTGCTCAGCCCCTCGGAGAGCTTGAGGAAGAGACGGCTCTGCTCGTCCTCCTCGTCCTCGAGCTCCAGGGCCAGGGCCATCAGGTACTAGAGCTCGGAGCGGAACTCCTCCACCCGCTCGTAGCCCATGTCCCGGAGCCAGCGCTTGAAACGGTCCATGAAATCCCTGGCTTCCGGCTCGGGGACCTCCAGCCGTTGGAACAGGAACCCGAGCCGTCTCCAGAGCGTGTCGTCGGCCGTCTCCACCCCCTGGAGGATGTGATCCAGCCAGATACTCAGGCGGGGTTCGGCCTGCTGCAGGTCGCTGATCAGACGCTTCTGCCAGGGCTCTGTTGCCGGAGGGGGGGCAACCGGCTCCGTGTCCAGCTCGCAGGAGCGCGGCTTTTCAGGAAGGGGCGGCTCCTCCTCCAGAGGGGCGGCGGGTCCCGGCTCCGCTTCGGACAGGCCCCCGGGGGTGGCGCGGTTCTCTTCCTCCCCAGCCCACAGCTTCTTGATCTTGGAAAAAAATCCCATGCAACACCTCCGGCCGAGCGGGCTGCCCGGCACGTCTGTTAACAGTCTGTTGAAAAAGTGTCCGAGCTCATGGAAGCCGCCGCTCCACGAACCTGCCCGGCTCCTTTTGATCAGCAGAGCCGGTCAGAAGTCTTCTCCCAGGGGAAACCGGTCCCAAAGGATCTTGCCCCGGTTTTTCTTGAGCCTGCGAAGCAGCACATAGACAGCGCCTGCCCCTCCGTGTCCGGGCGTGGCCGTACAGAAGGCCAGGACCACACGTTTCAGGGGTTCGCGGGTCAGCCAGTGCTGCAACCCGTCACGCAGCAGGCTCCGGCCAGTGGGGGAGTTTTTCCCCCGCCCGGTGACGACCAGCAGGCATCTGCGGCCTGCGAAGTAGTGCTCGCGGATAAACCGGGTCACTGCCGCCTGGGCGTGGTCAAGCGTGAAGCCGTGCAGGTCGATGTGGGCTTCCGGGCTGAGCAGCCCCTTTTTGAGCTTCTCAAAGGTCTGGGGCGTCAGGCCTTTGACGTGGCCAAGGACAAACTCTGTTGTCTGGGCGATCTCGAACTCAGCCCGGCCCTGCACCAGGCCGAGCAGCTGCTGCCTGCTGCGGTTTTCGGAGCCGGCGGGGTCGGGCGGGTTGACCTTTGACCCCGCAGGGCTGATCTGCCGCCCCCGGGGGTTGTCACTGATGGGCCTCACCCCCTGCATGGCCTGTCTGAACAGGTCCTTTTCCGAGGCAGGCGCTTCGGACTTCTCCGGCTGTGAAGGTACCTTG
>CAZUBS010000243.1:0-4010 GCA_964618595.1 uncultured Desulfohalobiaceae bacterium | reverse complement strand
AGCCGCACCCCGGAGGTCGACGTGGGGCAGATCTGCTCCTCCCTCGGCGGCGGCGGGCATCCCTATGCCGCCTCGGCAACGGTCAAGGAGAAGACCCTGGCCCAGGTCAAGGACGAGCTCTTCGGCCTGCTCTACTCCCACATCAACCCCCAGATCCTGGTCACCTCGCTGATGTCCAGGCCGGCCGTGACCGTTCAAGAGGACACCACCATTGCCAAGGCCTCGGAGATCATGACCCGCTACGGCCTCAAGGCCGTTCCGGTCGTGGATTCGGCATCAGGGGGCTGCACGGGCATCCTGGAGCACCAGCTGGCGGACAAGGCAGTGAGCCACGGGCTGGGTGACGTTCAGGTCGGGGAGTACATGATGCGCGACATCACCTCGGTGCCCCCGGAAACGGATCTCTACCCGGTCATGGAGATCATCCTGGGGCAGCGGCAACGCCTTGTCCCCGTGATCAGCGACGAGAAGATCGTCGGGGTCATCACCCGCACCGACCTGATCAACAGCCTGGTCAAGGAGCCGGCCAGGATCCCCGACTCCCTGCTGCCGGAACGCAAGCGGGAACGCCAGATCACGGCCTTGATGCGGGAGCGCCTTCCCAAGGAGATATTCGCACTGCTGCAGGAGGCCGGACATCTGGCCGAGAAACGGGGCATCACGGTCTACGCCGTGGGAGGCTTTGTCCGGGACATTCTGCTCTACCGTCCCAATCTGGACCTGGACCTGGTGGTGGAGGACGACGGCATCGAGTTTGCGCGGGAGCTGTCCAGGAAGCTGGGTGGGCGGGTGCGCGCCCACAAGAAGTTCCGAACGGCAGTGGTCATCCTTCCCGACGGGCAACGCATCGACGTGGCCACGGCCCGGCTGGAGTACTACGAGCATCCAGCCGCCCTGCCCACGGTGGAGCTCTCCTCCATCAAGATGGACCTCTTCCGCCGCGACTTCACCATCAATGCCCTGGCCCTGGAGCTCAACCCCGACAGCTTCGGCAGGCTGGTGGACTTCTTCGGCGGACAGAAGGACATCAAGGACCGCAACATCAGGGTCCTGCACTCCCTGAGCTTTGTGGAAGACCCCACAAGGATCCTGCGCGCCATCCGCTTCGAGCAGCGCTTCACCTTCCGCATCGGCGGGCAGACCGAACGGCTGATCAAGAATGCCGTGAAGCTGAACATGTTCCACAAGCTGTCCGGAAGCAGGGTCTTTCAGGAGCTGAAGCTCATCCTGGAGGAGAAGAACCCCCTGGCCTGCCTGGTGCGCATGGAGAAGTTCGGGGTGCTGCAGTCCATCCATCCCCTGCTCAAGCTGGATCCGACCAAGGAGCGCATACTGCAGGAAATGGACAAGGTCATCAGCTGGTACCGCCTGCTCTATCTCGAGCAGCCCCTTGAAGCCTGGATGGTCTACTTCCTCGGCCTGTGCGCGGGGTTCGACCCGGCCCAGGTCCGCATCCTGGCCCGCAGGCTGGCCTTCACCAAAAAGCTCGAGCGCAGCTTCATCTCCCTGCGCAGCGATATCGACAAGGCCGTGGAAAAGCTCCACCGCTGGCAGTATGCAAACGGCCCCATGAGCGAGCTCTACTTCATCATGGAAAAGCTGCCCCTGGAAGGGGTGCTCTATCTCATGGGGCGCAGTCAAAAGGAGAGCCTGCGCAAGTCCATTTCCCAGTACCTGACCCAGCTGAGAGGCCAACGGCTGGACATCAGCGGCGATGATCTGAAACGATTGGGCTTCGAGCCCGGACCCGAGTTCTCGCGCATTCTGGACGAGATCCTGGCCGCCAAGATCGATGGGCTGGCCTCTGACCGCCAGTCCCAGCTCGAGCTGGCCAAGGGCATCCGGCAGCAGCAGGACAGTCAGGGAGATTCCCTGGTCATCGATGGGTGACGGATGCGGCAGCGGCTCCCGCACAGTGTGATTTCTTGACCTGCAAACGGCATTCACGTATCGCCAGTACTTATGCAAAGTACTGCCCGGCCTGTATCCACACGGCACGACATGATGCAGGACCGTCCCAGGGTGGCCATTGTGGGGGCGGGTCAATGCGATGCCGGGCTGGCCGCCCAGGCCCGGCAGCTCGGCCGTTTGCTGGCCGCCCAGGGCTGCGTCATCGTGTGCGGTGGGCTGGGGGGCGTGATGCGGGCCGTGTGTCAGGGTGCCCGGGAGCAGGGAGGTTTGACCATCGGCCTGTTGCCAGGGCTCGAGCGCTCCGCGGCCAACCCCCACGTGGACATTCCCGTGGCCACGGGGCTTGGCCACATGCGCAACTACCTGGTGGTCCTGAACAGCGACATCGTCTGCGCCCTGGGCGGGGGCCACGGAACCCTTTCCGAGATCGCACTGGCACGCAAGATCGGGCGGGAGGTCGTGGCCGTCGGCGGCTGGGACGAGATCGACGGTGTTCGGTCGGTGCGGGACGTGGATGCGGCCGCAGCATGCATCGCCGCAAGATTTTCCAGGAGCTGAGATGAAAAACTTGTGGGCCCCCTGGCGCATGGAATATATTGTCGGACCCAAGCCGGACACCTGCGTGTTCTGCATTGGGCAGGACAGGGCCGACGACCCGGACAACCTGGTGCTCATGCGGGGCCGGACCTGCTTCGTGACCATGAACAAGTACCCCTATGCCTGCGGACACCTGCTCATCGTGCCCCTGCGACATGTTTCCGCTCTCAACGAGCTCGGTGCGGAAGAAAGACACGAGCTCATGGATCTGGCCGACCTGTCGGCAAAGGCCCTGGAGCAGGCCTTTTCCCCCCAGGGGATCAACATGGGCATGAACATGGGCGAGGCCGCCGGAGCGGGCATCGAGGCCCATCTGCACATGCATCTGGTGCCCAGATGGAACGGAGACCACTCCTTCATGGCTGTTTTCGGTGCGACCATGATCCTTTCCGAACACCTCGACTCGCAGTACAAACGCCCCCGCCGTTTTTTCATATCCGGTTCTCAAGGGATTGCGTAACCCAAGGAGGAATGCATGCGCTATCTGAAGGTCCTGGCCTTGATCCTCTTCTTCTTCGTGTCCATGGTTTTCTTCGTGCAGAACAATGAAATCCTCTCCTCTTCCCTGACCCTGCGCTTCTCGCTGCTTGAATGGAGCTGGAGGTCGGTTCCCATTCCCTTCTACGTCCTGGCTTTGCTGGCCTTTGTCATCGGCGGGATTCTGAGCATGGCCTACTTTTTGAGTGAAAAGATCAGGATGTCCCGCCGGGTCAAGGCCTGCCACGGCAGGATCCTGGAGCTGGAGCAGGAGCTCAACTCCCTGCGCAACATGCCCCTTGAGCAGGGCAAGTACACCTCGGAGAGCAAGCCCGAGGATGAAGAAGAAGTTGCAGGCGCCTGACATCCCGGCCTTTTCACCGCCGGCCTGAGCTGCTGATTTTTTTCTCCCATGAGGAGGTCACCATGTCCTTGCTCCGCGGCCTGCTGGGCCGTTCAACACCACGTCGACTGAAGACGTCCTCTCTGCTCTCCCCGTCCGAAGGGTATGCGCCGCCCTCCCAGGACACGCTGGCAGCCATTGCCGAGCTGAGTCAGATGGTCAAGGACAACCCGGACGCCATCGAGATCTATCTGGCCCTGGGCAACCTGTACCGCTCCCGCGGCGAGATAGAGCGGGCCGTACAGATCCGCAACAACCTGATCGTCCGACCTGGACTGAACAAGACCTTCAAGGCCAGAGCACTCTTCGAGCTCGGTCTGGACTTCAAGCGGGGAGGTTTCTACGACCGTGCACAGGCGGCCTTTGAAGATGCCCGGGGGCTGATCGGAGACGATCCGGCCATCCTCGGGGAGCTGGCCAGGCTGGCGGCCGAGGGAAAGGATTATGACAGGGCCGCCCAGATCTATGCACTGCTCGGGAAACCCATCCCCCAGGCCCACTACCTGGTGCGTTGCGCCCACCAGAAGGCCCAGGGCGACCCCCGCTCCAGCCGGAAATGGCTTGACAAGGCCCTGCAGGTCTACCCTGGATCCGTGGAAGCCCATCTCGAGCTGCTGATCAG
>CAZUBS010000242.1:0-4044 GCA_964618595.1 uncultured Desulfohalobiaceae bacterium | reverse complement strand
GGTGCTCATGGTTCCTGTATAGCGCATTCTGCAGGTGAAATGCCAGCTGGAATCGGGAAAAAGGCAGGCGGCACCCGCAGCGCTCAATACAGCTCGAACCTGGCCAGCCTGCCGTCCAGGCCGGCGTTGCGCAGAGGCTTTTTCCAGGTGGGGCGCAGGCCGATGGATTTGAGGTGGGTGCGGTCGCCGAAGTAGATGAAGGCGGTGGAACCGGTGCAGCGTTGTTTGAGAAAGTCGCCGAGGTGCTTGTAAAAGCCGCCCAGGTCGGTCCTTTTTCCCAGCCGGATGCCGTAGGGAGGGTTGCAGACGATGGTGGTGCCTTCCAGGGCCGGGATGGCGAACATGTCACGCCGGGAGACTTGGATCGCTCCCCCGTGGTCGAGCAGGGAGCAGTTCTGCCTGGCCGCCTGCACGGCCTCGGGGTCGCTGTCGCTGCCGGAGATCAGCCCGGGGGGGAGGGCCCTGATGCCGGCCAGCCCCTGCTGCCGGACGCTGTCCCACAGCCCGGGGTCGAAGTCGGGCAGGCGCTCAAAGCCGAAACTGTCCCGCAAAATCCCCGCAGGGGTATTGCTGGCCAGCAGAAAGGCCTCGCAGAGCAGGGTGCCCGAGCCGCACAAGGGGTCGTAGAGGGGCCTTTCGCCCTCCCAACCGGTCATGCAGAGCACAGCCGCGGCCAGGGTCTCGATCATGGGGGCCTCCACGGAAGAGCGGCGGTAGCCCCGGCGGTGCAGGGAGCCGCCGGAGGTGTCCAGGCTGACCGTGGCCCTGTTGTTGTCCAGATGCAGGTTGATCCACAGGTCAGGGGCGCGGGTGTCCACAGAGGGCCGCCTGCCGGTCCGGTCCCGGAACCGGTCCACCACGGCGTCCTTGAGCTTGAGCGCGGCGTACCTGGAGTGGCTGATCCGGCTGTGGGAGACCTGGGCAAAGACAGCCAGGGTCTGCTCCGTGGTCAGGAAGTCCTCCCAGGGGATCTCCCTGACCCGCTTGTACAGGTAGCGGTCGGAGTGGCAGTCAAAGGTCACAAGAGGGGCCAGGACCCGGTTGATCAGGCGTGAGTGGAGGTTGATCCGGTACAGGGTGGCAGGCTCAGCAGTGATGTGCAGCCCCCGGTAGACCGTGGCCACGTCTTCGGCCCCAAGCGAACGCAGCTCCTCCCCGGCCAGCCCGGCAAGGTCGTCGGCCACCTGGACGAAATAGCGGTGGGTGCTCTGGTACTCGTAGGTCATGCAGGGATGTCCGGGATCAAGACGCGGAAATCGGCTTGAGAACCCCTGCCGACTGCCCGTTCAGAGGCGGATTGTCAACGTGAACGATTGTTCCCGGAGGAAATGCCTCCGGAGAGCCCCCCGTCAGCGCCCCTTGATGAGCAGCAGAACCACGCCGACCACTGCGGAAACCCCGCCGCCGATCAGGAAGGCCATGGTCTTGTCGGAGTAGCGCCCGGTCAAAGCCTCCCCGACCTCCTCAACAGGCGCGGTGGCCGCGTTGTACCCAAAGTAGAGCAGGATCAGGCCCAGGACCAGCAGGGCGATGCCGATAATCTTGGTGACAGGCATGGAAGCAGCTCCTTGTTGTTTCAGTTAAGGGATCAAGGGCATGGTGTACACGGTCACCTCTTCCTTTGTATCAGACTTTCACATGATTTCCAGTGTACTCTTGTGATGTTTTGCACCGCTGGAAAACATGGTATGGCCAGCACAGGGAAAAGGAGAGGAGGGGGTATGACGGAAAAGACACGGCCGGACCTCGACCCGGAGCTCCTGGCAACGGCGGAGCAGCGTTTCAGGCAGCGTTTTCGTCGCCTGGACGAAAACGACCCGGTCTGTGATGTGCTGCTCAGGCTGGGACTGGAGCGGCTGCCCTGGGACGTGGACATGTTCCCGGAGGCCTATCTGGCCACCAGGCATCCGTCCCCGGGCCACAGGGAGAAGGTGCCCTCCATGGAAAAGCTGGCCGGCTCGGCCACCATCCCCGCCATGCCTCAGGTGCTTTTCGAGCTGCAGCGGGTCATGAACGATCCGTCCAGCTCGGCTTCGGACCTGGCCCGGGTCATCAGCAACGATCTCAAGCTGACAGCCTCCATCCTGCGCATCGCCAACAGCCCCCTGTACAGCTTTCCTTCGCGGGTGGAGACCGTGAGCAGGGCCGTGGCCATCCTGGGCTTCAGGCAGATCTCCACCCTGGCTTCCGGGGCTGTTTTGCTCAATACCTTCAGCATATCCAACCAGGCCCTGAACCTGGAACGGTTCTGGCGCCATTCCGTGGCCTGCGGCGTACTGGCCCGCGGGCTTGCCGTGCGCATGGGCCTGGAAGAGCCGGAAAAGTTCTTCGTGGCCGGACTGCTGCACGACCTGGGATTCCTGGCCATGTCCGCAGCCATCCCCGGCACCGCTATCCATGTCAGGGCCCTGTGCAGGGAGCAGGGACGGCTGCAGACAGATGTCGAGCAGGGGGTCATCGGGTATGACCATGCCAAGTTCGGGGCCTATCTGCTCAAGAGGTGGAACCTTCCCCTGCTCCTGGTGGCCGGGGTGGCTTTCCACCACAACCCTGCGCGGGGGGCCAAATGGAACGAACCGCAGGTGCTGCACGGGGCCAACTTCCTGGCCAACGGGCTGGGGCTGAGCATCACTGTCGACGTCCCAGTGGAGCCACTGGACCCTGTAACGCGCGATCGCCTGGGTCTGCACCCAGCAGAACTGGAAGAGGTCGTGCGCGAAAACGAGCAGCGGATAGAGGAAGCGTTCAGCGCTTTTGGTCTCGGGGAGTGAGGCGGGCCGAACTGACCCCTTTCAAGGCAGAGGCTGCATGACGCGAAGAAAGCCCCTTTCCGAGGAAGAGCGTGCCCGGGTGCTGGACCGCTTGAGGTGCGAGCACCTGGCACGTCTGTCGGGTTACAGGGAGCAGGCCCTGAGGATCCTGCCCCGGGTCTGCGGCAGGTGCGGCAGGGATTTCGAGGGCAGGAGGCTCAAAGAGCTCACGGTCCACCACAGGGACCACAATCACGACAACAACCCCTCTGACGGCAGCAACTGGGAGTTGCTGTGTACATTCTGCCACGAGAGCGAGCACTCACGGGGGCTGGAGGCTGAACGGCTCTCCCCGTCAGGCCCGGGCAACCCGGACGAGCCGGCCCCTCTGCACAGCCCCTTTGCCGACCTGGCGTCCCGTCTGAAAGGCAAAAAACCAAGATGACCCTCTTTGTTCCTGAGTCTCTTGCCTTTTCTGCCTCGGAAGCGCTCGAATCAGGGCCGGGGCCAGGGGAGCAGGCCGGGCACACGTTTCCTGTAAGTCCGGTAGGCCGCACCGTAGCGGGCTGTCAGCTCCTTCTCCTCGAGCTTTGCCGCGGCAACGATCCAGACACTCCACAAGACATTGAAGAGCAGCCGGTCTCCTGAGACATCCGGACAGCTCCAGATCAGGACCAGGGTGGCGCTGTACATGGGGTGGCGGACCAGCCGGTAAGGGCCTTTTGTGACCAGGGGTGGCTCGTCTGGTGGCTCGGCCATGTTCATTTCGGCCAGGATGGGCTTGATGCCCAGGGCGTCCAGGCCGCCGAGGGTGCGCCCGGCCCAGGCGGCAAAGGCCAGGGAGGCGAAAAAGAGGACGCGCAAGGCCCAGCTTAAGGGGGGCGGGACCTCGATGAGGCCAGGAAAAGCGCGCTGCCAGAGCAGAAGCACAGCCAGGAGCGCAATGCCGGAGGCAGTGGAGTACACGGCGGTCAGGGTGGCCCGGGGCAGGTGGCTGGCCAGCTTTTCCTGCACGGCGGGCCGGGCCATGAGGGAGTGCTGCAGGAAGAAGGTCAGGGACAGCACCACCGCGTCGAAGAGCAGAGCCGCAACCGGGGAAAGGCCAAGGTCCAGAAGCTGGAAGGAGCCCAGGTAGAGGAAGACCGCGAAGAGCAGCAGAGAGCCGCCGCCCAGCGTGATGCTGGCGGCAAGGAGCAGGAGAAGTCGGGGCTTCAGTGCGGACATGGCCCAGGGTAACCCGGTGGGTGGTATGGGGCAATGGCCTCATTTGGGGCGAAATGTTCTGAATGGAGAG
>CAZUBS010000241.1:0-4047 GCA_964618595.1 uncultured Desulfohalobiaceae bacterium | reverse complement strand
CTGCACAGCTGCGATCCCCCCGAGCTGGTGGAAATCCTGGAGAACGGCTGCCGCTACCTTGTCGACGTGCGCCACGGCCACAAGACCGGCTTCTACCTGGACCAGCGTGACAACCGCGCCCTGCTTGCCGCGCACGCTGCCGGGGCTGAGATGCTGAACGCCTTTGCCTACTCCGGGGGGTTTGGCGTGGCCGCGCTCAAAGCCGGGGCAGCCGGGGTGGTCAACGTGGACTCTTCAGAGGAAGCCCTGGAGCTGGCCCGGGCAAACGCCGCGGCCAACGGCTTGGACGCGGAGGCCCTTGCGTGTCTCAAGGCCGACGTGTTCACCACCCTGCGGGAGCTTCGCGCCGGCGGCAGGCGTTTCGACATCGTGGTCCTGGACCCGCCCAAGTTCGCCGCCTCCAAAGACCAGGTCCACCGGGCCAGCCGGGGATACAAGGACATCAACCGTCTGGCTGCCTGCCTGTTGCGGCCGGGTGGACTGCTCTGCACCTTCTCCTGCTCCGGGTTGATCGAGCCCGGCCTGTTCCAGAAAATCGTGGCCGACGGGGTCCTGGACGCCGGCAGGAAAGGGAGCATCCTGCAGCGGCTCTTTCAGGCTTCCTGCCACCCCACGGCGCTCTCCTTTCCGGAAGGGACCTATCTCAAGGGGCTGCTCTGCCGCATCGACTGACCGCCGGAAGACCCGGTCACCGTCTCGCCCCCCCTGCGCCCTTGTGCCGCAGAGATGAAACAGCCCGGGCAGAACCGAAAAATTCACTCCTCTGCAATTTCGATCAGGGCTTTGAGGATCAGTCCGTAAAACCCCCCTTCCGAGGAGCGGAAGATCCACCCCAGATGGCTGTGGCAGCGCAGGCAGATGCCCACCTGCCAGGCATGCCCCGAGAACCAGGTGAACTCGGACGTGACCGGACCTACACCCAGACAGGCGGTGGCCCGGGCAAAGCAGCCGATCTCGAACACATTTCCATTGGGGTTGAAGAAGACGTGGCTGTGCTTGCCGTTGACCCTGATCCTGGCCCCGGTTCGTGTGATCTCCTGGCGGCACGCCCTGCAGGCCAGCCTGCTCCCCTCGCCCCCTGATTCCTGCTCCTGCTCTTCCACGTCGATACCCGTCGTGTCAGCTGGTGAGGTGCCTTTTTCGAGCATTGTCCAGGCCCCGGGTGCCCCCTCCTGCAACTGGTGGTCTGTCATGGGCAACAGATAGCATGCCCGGCAAAGCGTGGTCCAGGGCGGTTTCCTGATCCGAAACAACAAGAGCCGGCTCACCGAGAACAGGGTGTGCCGGCTCTTTAGAAAGACATGGAGCACCGCGAGCTGCTGCGGTGCTCCATGCTGGAGCTCATGATCCGAGATCGATATCCTCTTTGAGGGGGATGTCCTGGGGTTTCCGTCCGGCGCCGACCTTGGCCCGGGCTGCATCAGGGCTTTGCAGGTTCACATCGCAGTTGGCAATGCGCTCCTCGACCTCCTTTTCAGTCTTGCCGTGCATGGAAGGGTTGGTGTGCACGTTTTCCCACATTACCGAACCCGGGCCGCACAGAGGCTTGAACAGGTGCTTGCCGGCTCCGCAGAAAGGGCACTTCCAATCCTCGGGCAGGTCCTCGAACTTGGTGCCGGGCTGGACACCCACCTTGGGTTCGCCCACCTCCGGATCATAGACATATCCGCAGTAGTGAACCTGACACTGGTACATTTCATTTGCCTTACCCATTCGAGTCCTCCTTAGTGTTTCTTCATAGCTGTTAGAAACCATCTCCCGGGGCCGGAAAGTCAAACGCACCAAACCCGGGATTCATTCAGCATACAATTTTCCAACTGCTTGTCAAAACCGGGAAGACTTTTTTTGGGGACCTCCAGCGCTTTTAAAGCATTTTAAAAAAATCTCTTTGGAAACGAGTGTGCAGCATCCGGCCGGGCGGCAATAGCCTGGGGGAAGCGCCATGGAGCTCCGTGTCCTCCTGCGCTGACGACGGCAACTGATCAACGGGAGGGGACTTTCCAGACCCCGGCCAGGGCGTCGTAGCTCCATTTGTCCGGAAGCCCGTGCACCATGGAAAACCTGGGGTTCTGCAGCCATTGCAGGAGCTCGTCCCGGCAGGAACGGATGGCGATGAACTCGCGCTCGCTCCCCCCCTGGTCGGGGTGCGCCTGGAGGCAGAGCTTGCGAAAGGCCTTTTTGATGCGGGCCTCAGCGTCCGGGCCTTTCAGGTCCTCCTTGGAAAGGTTGAGGGTGCTCAGCAGCTTGCCGTTGACCTTGGGAACCACACGCTGCCGGGGGACATTCCACTCCACCGGGTCGACGCCTGTCTCCGCGACCCTGAGGACCCGGCGCACCGAGGTGCTCCGGCTGCAGACCCCCCCAAAGCCGTGCCAGCGCCTGCCAAGCTCCAGGGCCAGGGCGTACAGGTCCTTGGCCGGCTTCTTGCTCTGTCGCCGCTGCCAGACAAAGGTGAAAACCTCCGAGGAGGAGGGCATGATCACGTTGAACAGCAGCACCGCCGGGGTGAAGGAAAATGTCGCATACCTGGCCCGCATGGCCCGGAGAAGATTCCGGGAAAGGTCCAGCTTGTGGAGCAGGTCATCCCGGCAGCCGGCTGCGCAGTAACGCCTCTTACGGCTGGAGAGTGCAGCCCCGCAGGACAGGCATTCTTTTTCACGGGCCGGGACGGCAGGGGCGTACTTTTTGTCGTGCATGGTCTCCAATTGCGTGTGAAGCGTTCCTCCATAGAGTTCAGACAGCCGGGACAGGACGTCAAGTCCGTTGAAAGCCGGGCATACTTGACCCGAAGACCTTGTCCGTGTTCCTACCGGGCATGCAGCTGATCTCCCGCATCCACCGCACGCCCTCAGGGCTGTCCTGCTATGTCCTGGAAAACGGCCGATACGCCAAGATTCGGGCCAGGCCGGAGAGGCCGCTGCTGCGCATCCCCCTCGGCACCACAGAGGATTTTCCCACCCTGCAAGCCTTTCGTGACTATTGCTCCAAGTTCGAGAGCTGGTCAGGGATACTCGAGAATCCCGTACCCCTGACATCCCTCAGCCACCAGACACTGCTCGAGCTGGCACAGGCCATGGCTGACACCTGAAAAACGCGGGGCTGCATCAAGGCCCGTCTTCAGAGCTGCAACGGGGCCGTTGGAGCACGAGCTGTACGTCATTGATGTGCCCGCAGGCAAACCCGGCGCGGCATAGGCCGCCCGCACCCCCCACGGAACCCTGGGAACGCTTTTGTGAGACATGCGCTTGGCTCGTCTCCCGCATCAAACAAAAAACTCAGGCCGTAAGCTCGTGCACGAAGAGCTTGTTTTCTGGAAGAGCGGTTTCCGCCATGTCCACAAGATGGCGGTGGTGGGTGAAAAAAACGATCTGGGTTGCGTCTGAGAGACGTGCCAGGACCTTCAGCGCTGCCAGAGAGCGGTCGTCGTCGAAGTTGACCAGCACGTCATCCACCAAAAACGGCATCGGACCCTTGCGCTCCACGTAGGTAGCCAGGCTGGCCAGGCGTATGGCCAGGTAGAGCTGGTCCCGGGTCCCGTCGCTCATGTTCTCCACATGCACGAACGCGTTCGAGTCCGGACGCACCCCCACCAGCACCGGGATATCCTTGCGGTCGTACTCCACCCGCAGCCCGGCAAAGGCTCCCCTGGTCAGCTCGCAAAACAGCTCGCCGGACCTGGTCAGAATCGGCCCCTGGTTCTTTTCCCGGTAGGATTCCACGGAACGATTGAGCACCGTCCAGGCCAGGCGCAGACGGACATACTGCGCAACCTTGCGTTCGATCTTGGCGGCAAGGTCTTCGGCGTCCTGGGCCAGCATAGCCGCCTTGGGACTGCCGTCCATGGTGGACAGAATATGACGCTCGCTGCCGATGACCTGGTCCAGCTCTGACCGTTCCCTGTCCAAATCCTTGGCGGAAGACTCCACCTCTTCCAGGGCGGCGACGATGGAGTCGCTGTCCACGCTTTCAAGCTCCGCGACAAAATCGGCCAGCTCCATGCCGCCGCCCAGGTGGCGCATCTGCTCCTCCACCTGCCCAAGCTCCTGC
>CAZUBS010000240.1:0-4059 GCA_964618595.1 uncultured Desulfohalobiaceae bacterium | reverse complement strand
AAAGGAGTCGATCAGGGACAGGCGCAGGACTGGCCGCGCAAGGCTTCCCAACCCTCCCTGGCAATGATGGGCACCATGACCAGGGCGGCCAGGGGGTCTGCCCACCACCAGCCGAGCAGGGCGTTCACGGCCAGGCCGGCCAGGAGAATGGCCGAAAGCCAGGCGCATATGTCGGTCTGGCGGGAATCGGCTTCAAGGGCCCGGCTGCCCAGCTGGGCCGCCACCCTGCGCTTGGCCCTGGCCAGAATGGGCATGACCACCACCGAAGCGGTTGCCAGCCCTATCCCCACCCAGCTCTTGTCCGGGGGCTCCCGATTGAGGAGCGCAAGCAGCGCCTCCCAGCCCACATAGGCCGCCAGGATGAAAAAGCTGACCCCGACGAGCCGGAGTGCGAGACGTTCCCGTTTTTCGTCATAGTGGTCCTTGAGCAGCATCCACAGCAACACACCGCCGGACATGCTCTCAATAACCGAGTCGAAGCCAAAGCCGATCAGGGCCACGCTTCCGGCCACGACCCCCGCCCCAATGGCGACCAGGGCCTCGAGCACGTTCCACCCGATGGTCAGGTACTCCAGCCGCCGTCCTTTCCGGGTGTGCAGCAGTCGGTCTTCGGAAGACCGGGAAGCGCAATCATCAGTGGTGTTCACTGCGAAAGACGTCTCTTGTTCTGCTTGCATCGTTCACTCCAGCCCTTTGAGAAAATCGAGCAGCTCCCGGTGCCAGCGGTCGGTCTTCTCCAGGTAGGCCGGGTGGGGGGCCTCCTCGAAGACCACGAGCCGGGCCCCCTGGATTTTTTCCTGCAGGAGGCGGCCGTGCTCAAGGGGTGCGATCTCGTCGTTTTCACCCCAGATGATCAAAACGGGCAACTGCAGGGTTGCAAGCCTGTCCTGCATCTTCTCCACCCCGACCGGGCCGATGAGAACGAGGGCCTGGACACGGTCAGGATGTTCAAGGGCAAAGTCCAGAGCGACCTCCCCGCCCATGGACGGACCTATCAGCACGGGTCTTTGCAGGCCGAGCTCCTGTATCCCCGCATCCAGGACCCTGGGTTTGGAGACGGGGCAGGAGGGTGACTCCCCATGACCTGGAAGATCAAGCGCAGTGGTCCTGTACCCTTCCCGGGATAACGTGCCCAATGTGCCAAGCTCGTCCCAGGTGGCGGCCTGGAAGCTCGCCCCGTGCAGGAGGAGCACGTCTTTCCCTCCGGTCCCGGACTGCAGGCAGTGGATGCGGCAGCCAGCCACTTTGTAATGTGTTTCGGTTGTCATGTTCAAGCCTCCTTGTATCTACCAGCCTACCATGCCCATGCAGGATGTGAAGCAGTGGATGAAAAACCCGGAAAAGTATTCAGGCGTTGAATAAACCTCCTGATCCGGGCTAGGGTGGATACTCAATCAAAAACCCGGAGGAAGCCAATGAACTATGAAGTGTTTGTCGAGCACGTGCAGCGCAGGGCCGATCTTCCCAGGACCGAAGCGGAAGGGGTCAGCGCCGTGGTTCTCGAGACCCTGGGAGAGCTGCTCGAGGCAGAACAGCGCAGGCAGGTTGCCGCCCAGCTCCCGGTCGAGCTCAAGCCGCTGATGGATCGCCGGCGTATCGACCGTATCGGCCTGGAGGAGTTCTACAACCGGATACGGGCCAGGGCCGACGTGGGAACACCGCAGGCGGTTGTCTATTCAAAGGCAGTGGCCATGACCCTGCAGGAGGCACTTTCCCCTGAACAGATGGACCTTCTGCTGTCCTGGCTGCCCCATGAGTACGCCGAGCTCTTCAACAGGTCGGAGCCTGGTCCGGAGTCATTGTCAGGCATGGGGAAAAAGTCTTGATTGGTGGGGCGGCGAAGCCCGCGCGGTCGGGGAAAAGGGCAGCGGGGGCAAAGGCCGTTGCCAGTCGTGAGGAGCAGGTATGCAGGTCGAACACAAAGGGTACATCATTGAAAGCCTGGCCGAGCCGTATGGCCCCGGGTGGCTGTGTGCGGTGAGCGTAAGGCGTCAAACCGTTGCGGGAGATGAGGCGCTCATCCGACAGGAACGTCTTTCCGGGGAGTTTGAAACCGCGGAGCAGGCTGAACGGGCCGGTGTGGAGCGGGGGCTGGCTTTGGTGGACGGGCTGCCAGAGCTGCCTGAAGACCGCCTGCACCCCCCTCGGGAGAGGGGTTGAAGAGTGGTCTCCACCTGAAGCTGCAGCTCATTTTTCAATACGCTTCTCACCGAAGAGCCCGGCAATGCGTTGCTCAAGATTGCTGAATATCTCCCGGTGGGGCTGGGCGCGCATGAGCACGTGCACCGTGAGCGAGTTCTGCTCCAGCCGGACGCTGGCCGTGCCGGGAAGCAGGCTCACAATCCAGACCAGAAAGACGATGGCGGGCTCGCTGCGCACGGTCAGCGGATGACGCAGCAGGGCGGGCTGCACCGGCAGGCGGGGGGTGAGGGCCCGTTTGGAAACATCCAGACCGGCCAGAAAGGATTCGAGCAGGAAGTAGGGGATGAAGCGCAGCAGAGGTCCAAACCGGACCACCCATCGCCCGGGAGGGATGAAGTGCAGGCTCGCCCATGCGCTTCCCAGGATGAAAAAGGCCCCGGGAAGAGGCACTTTCCATAAATCTTCGCTCAACGCCCACCAGATCAAAGTAAAGAGCAGGGTGCGCAGGGCCAGGGCCCGGATCATCGCAATGCGGTGACCTGTCCGCCGCTCGGAATGGGAGGGATTCGCAGTCATTGTTCCCCGGCCATGTTCACGGGTTGAGGATCCAGACGTTGATGATCAAGAATGCCACCAGCAAAAGAACAAAGGTCAATCCAGCCGTGTGCCAATGCATGAACCTGCGCTCCAGACTTCCGGTAAAGGTGGGTCCTGAATCGCGGTCAGTGATCAGGTCCGTGATCCGAGGGAGATCGATCTGAACGGCGCCCCAGAGCCTGTGGGCAACCGGGGAGAGATTGTTCAGAATCAGGGTCGCGCAGGAGCGGCACTGGTTCAACAGGGAGTTCCAGGGCAGGAGTTGGCTTGGAAGACACTCCCGGCAGACCGCGTTCAGGGTCCAGGCCAGGGCGGCCCCGAGGAGGACGGGCCAGGCACCCTGGACTATGGATTCGGCTGACAGGTGTGGTGCAGCCGGGACACCACCGCTCACAACTCTGGTCAGGGTCCGGGCGAAAACCAGAAACGGAAGAAGAGCGGCCCAGGACACCCAGGAGAAAGGGACGGAAGCGCCGGTATCGCGAGGCATGTCCTGGTGCACGCGGAACAGGAAGTGGGTCAGCAGGAGCATGGTCCCGATGGAGCTCAGGGTGAGCAGAAGTTCCACAGAGACGGGCCAGGGCAGTGCACCTGTTTTGGCGGCCAGCTTCAGGCCTTGCTTCGCCGCTGCACCACCAGTCAGGGGGAATCCCGACAGGACCAGAGCGGGAAAGGCCGTCAGCGCGAGCAATGCCGTGCCCTGGAGGCTGTTTCTCCGGGTTTTCTGCAGGGTGCCCGTGGCAAGAAACAGGGCTCCCTTGGACAGGGCATGGCACAAGACCAGAAGCAACAGGGCAGGCACGATGAGGTTGCCGAGCCGGTCGTCCATGAGCCCCATTCCCAGGGCCATGGTCATCAGGCCCATCTGGCTGATGCTGGAGTAGGCCAGAATGGTTTTGGGTCTGTACTGGGCCAGCCCCGCCAGCACCCCGTAAAACATGGCCAAAGCCCCGGAAAGCGCCAGCAAAGTGCCCCAGCCAGGGCGGTTCAGGGAGTGCACTGGAAAGAAGTGCAGCCATCCGAGCAGCCCGGCCTTGATCATGCAGCCGCTCAGCACGGCACTGGCCGGTGTCGGGGCTACGGGGTGGGCCAGGGGGAGCCAGAAGTGGAGCAGGAAGGCCCCGGCCTTGACGCCGAAGCCAAGGGCCGCCGCACCCAGTGCAAGGTTCTTCCAGGGGGAAGCACCGAGCGCGGCGGCAGCGTTTGCCAGAGAGTTTGTTTCCCCGGCGGACACGGCGAGTATCAGGGCTGCGATGATCGCTCCTTCTCCGGCCAGGGCCATGATCAGATAGACCCTGCCGGCCTTGATGGCCTCGGGGG
>CAZUBS010000239.1:0-4067 GCA_964618595.1 uncultured Desulfohalobiaceae bacterium | reverse complement strand
GAGGCTCGCGTCTCTGCCGTCCCCGCCCAGGGCGCCGGTGGCCGGTCGGCCCTCCCCCGACAGGGGGCGGTACTCGGTCCAGCCGACCCCAAAGAACCCGTTTGAGACCAAGGCACCGTCCAGGAGGGTGAACATGTAGACACGGCCGTCGCCTCCGGCACCCAGGCCGATCAGGATATCGTCGCGGCCGTCGCCGTCCAGGTCGCCAGTGGCGGGCCACGTCTCGCCATTGCCTGCGTTGTACTCTGCCCAGTCGACCTGGCCCCAGGCCAGGTGCGTGTAGTCGTGGTCCAGAACCCAGAATCGTCCCTTGGAAACACCGGCGACAGGGCCGAACCCGATGATGAGCTCATCGAGGTGGTCTCCATCGATGTCGCCGGTCACGACCCGCATCTCACCTCCCTGGGAGATGTACTCGGGCCAGTCCGTCTGAAGCCAGTGCAGGTGCTCGTAATCAGGAGTGAGAACCTCTATCCACCCTCCATCCTGTTCTGACTCGTCAATGCCGAAAAGCATGTAGCGGGGGACCGCGGCAACCTCCACGGAGTAGTCGCTTTCCTGGCCGGAGCTGTCGTAGGCAGTGACAGCAAAGAAGTAGACGGTCTGGTCCTGGAGGTTGGTGACCGTGCAGCTGGTCTGCTTTCCCACATCCTTCTGAAAGGTGTAGTGCCTGCTTTCAGGGCCCCAGTGCACCTTGTAGCCGGCTACCCCGGGTTCGGAGTTCGCATCCCAGGTCAGGGTGTACTCCTCGGCCCAGGCCTGCCCGGCAGAGCACGCCAGGCAGAAAAGAGCCAGGGAAAAGGTTCCCAGAAATGTTTGTATGGATTTCTTCATGCCCATCCACGTTCTCCTGCAGGGGGAAATGCATATATAAAGCCAAAAAAGAAAAAATGTAATACAAATAATTGCAACCTTTTATACCTCGGATTTATTGATAATTTGGAAAAAATTTATCCCCTTGAGCTGTCTGTTGAACAGGGGTGGGTGCAAAGTATCGTTACAGGGTGACGATTTTGGGCGGGCCTCCCCTCTGCAGGGTCTTTGCGGGGTGGCGAGATCCCGGGATGAAGCTTCTGGGCCAAGACTCGTGACGATTCCGGAGCCTGTCTGCGTTTGGGGACCTGTTCCGGCACCACGCTCAGGCGGAGATCCCGCGGCCAGGTCCTGGCCAGGAAATCACTGGTCGGGCCGCAGGACCCATATCAGGGTGCGAATCAGGTCTTTGGCGGCTTCGGCTTGTCCGTACGGGGGACCAGAAAGCGCAGCCGCTCAGGATCAATGCTGATGCTGAGGGGCAGGGGACGGGAAGGTTCGCCGTCGGCCTGGGAACTCAGACCCCAGCCTTCAAGCACGACATGGTCAGCTGTCACGTTCAGACAGTCCGGGTTGGAACGGACCCTCCCCAGCAGCACCGAGGTCAGAAAACGCAGCAGGGGCCACAGGCCGGGCCTGGTCAGGAGGCAGATGGAGAGGGTCGAGTCCTCGGGGTGCGCCTGGGGCGTGATGGGGAGGAACCCGGCATAGTGGCGGCACTTGCTGACCAAAGCGAAGCTGGCGGTGTGCACCTGGCGGCCGATGCGCACCCGGATCTCAGGGTAGCCGTACTCCCAGAGCGCCTTGAAAAAGGAGCAGCCATATGCCAGGCGACCCCACTTTTTCCAGGGCATGGTCACCCGCCGGACCACATGACTGTCGATGCCCACGCTCAACATGAGCAGAAAGCGGGAGCCGTCGAACCTGCCGGGTTGGATGGCGGCGATCCGTCCGTCAAGGAGTGTTTCGAGCGCATCGTCGACATCCTTGGGGATGCCGTACTCTTTGGCAAAGATATTCACCGTGCCCAGGGGCAGGGCCACAATGATCTTCCGCGAGCCCGAAGGGAGACCGTTGACCACCTCGTGCAGCGTGCCGTCACCGCCGCAGACCACGTAGTGGCTGTACTCGGTGTCGGCGTACTCCCCGGCCAGCCGGCCGGCGTCACCGGGGGATCGGGTTTGCTCGATCACGTAGGGCAGGCCCAGCGAGTCGAAGCGGCCGGCGACCTGCTGGCCGGCCTTGGGTGCATCCTTTCCCCCGGCCATGGGGTTGACGATGATGAGGTATTTGTCCACGCCGGCTGTCCAAAGGTCCCGGTCAAAGCCCCGGATGTTGTCGCTCGGTGATCACACGCCTGCCCGCCGATGACCTGCGGGAGTGTCATCGGCCTTGATCAGTTGGTTGTACACCAGGTGGGCAGGGAAATGAAAGTCGAACACGTGCGGCCTCTTTCAGAAACCGGACATTCTTTGAAAAAGCAGGCTCAAACAGGATGGTCCATTTTTTAAACAGGCGGTTGTTTCCAAAGGGCAACTTTACTACAGATAAGGAAGGGAAAGACAGTTTCAGCTTTCCTGGTGCCCTTTGCAGGAAACACCCGTGGAAAGCGGTGTCGCGTGCTGGGGCATGTGGCGAGGATTCTTTTGAGACCTTGAAAACCCGCCGGGGGTCACAAAACTGCAAGGTGGCAGGTGCAGCAATGAAACGGCGTGAAGCACTTATCTGGCTGGGCGGTGTGACCGTCCTGGCCGCGGGAAAGGAGATGGCCATGGCAGGAGATAAGGCACACAGCGGCGCGAGGATCGAGCTTTCCGAAGTCCCCCGGGGAGAGTCGGGCAGCATCGAAGATCTCCTGCACAGGAGACGCTCGGTGCGCCGTTTTGCCCCGGGGGCCCTGCAGCTCGGGGATGTGGGGAAATTACTGTTCGCGGCCCAGGGCATCAACCGTCCCCGGGGGTTTCGCACCGCGCCGTCAGCCGGGGCCCTGTACCCGCTCACCGTTCACATCGCAGCGGGTGCTGTGCAGGGAATGGAGCCGGCGGTATACCGCTACCTGCCGGACGGACACGCGCTGTCGAGAGTGGCCCTGGGGGATGTACGCCGGGAGGTGGCTGATGCGGCCCTGGGGCAGATGTGGATGGCCGGGGCCCAGGTCATCCTGGTCATCAGCGCGGAGTACGCGAAAGTGACCGGGAAGTACGGCCGGCGCGGCGAGCAATACACGCACATCGAGGCGGGATGCGCGGCCCAGAACGTGGCCTTGCAGGCCCTGGACCTGGGCCTGGGGGGGACGGTGGTGGGGGCCTTCAAGGAAAGCCTGATGCGGGACGTGCTGCGCACGCCCCCCGAACTTGTGCCGCTGATTGCCATGCCCATTGGCCTCCTGCCGGGGTAAGGGGCAGGTCTCCAAACAGCCCCTCGCTGACACGATTCGGGTTGCAATGTTACAAGGAGAGAACCTCATGAACAGATTTGCAGCGGTGCTCCTGCTGGCCGTCTGCCTGCTGCTGGCGGCCCATCCAGGCCTGGCCCGGACCAAGCTGGTGGCCCTGCCCGAGCGGGCCCGGGTGGTCATCGGGCTGGACAACCCTGCGGCCACGCTGATCGAGGAGGAGCGGACCCTGGCCCTGCAGCAGGGTCGCAACCAGGTGGATTTCTCCTGGGAGGGGGTGCGCATCGACCCCGACTCCATCGTCCTGACCCTGCTGAGCCATGCGGACTCGGTCAGGCTGTTGAGCGTGAGCTACCCGCCGGGGGAAACCCCTCTGACATGGGACATCGCCAGCCCCGAGCCCCTGGAGGTCGCGGTGCGCATCTCCTACCTGCTGGAAGGGCTGGACCGTCTGGTGGCTTACAAGGCCGTGGCAGATAGAGCGGAAACCCTCCTGGACCTGAAGACCTTCCTGGTGCTCAGGAACTTTTCGGGCGAGGATTTCCAGGGGGCTGAGGTCCGCCTGCAGGGGGACCGGGAATTCAAACAGGATCTGGCCCACGAAGAAACCAGGCAGCTCCTGTTGGACCGGGTCCCGGAAGCGGCAGTGGAAAAAATCTGGACCTTTGACGCGGCAGAGCTGCCCTGGGACCCGGAGCAGGCAACCGACAACGCGGGCATCCCGGTGTCCTACCGGCTGGTCAACGACACGGCATCAGGTTTGGGGGAGGGCACGCTTTTCAGAGGCAAGATCAGGGTCTTCCAGGAGGACGGCCACGGCTCGACAATTTTGCTGGGAGAGGACGTCATCCCCCTGGTT
>CAZUBS010000238.1:0-4100 GCA_964618595.1 uncultured Desulfohalobiaceae bacterium | reverse complement strand
CTCAGCCCCTGTGGAACACGAGCCCAGAAAGGTACAGGTTTCATGAGCCCCTCCATGCCGCTGGTATTCTCCGTCACTTCGGGCAAGGGCGGGGTGGGCAAGACCAATCTTTCGGTCAACCTTGCCTATGCCCTGACCAGACTGGGCAAGCGCACCGTGCTCATGGACGCCGACCTCGGGCTGGCCAATGTGGACGTGCTCCTCGGCATGGCTCCCGAGAAGAACCTTTTCCACCTCTTCCACGAAAACGTGGACATGGGCTCCATCCTCCAGGAGACCGAGTACGGTTTCACCATCCTGCCCGCCGCCTCCGGGGTAAGCGAGATGCTCTCTCTGAGCACCGGCCAGAAGCTCGATCTTCTGGAAGGCCTGGACATGCTCGAGGACCGCACCGACATTCTGCTGGTGGATACCGGCGCGGGCATCAACGACAACGTCATCTACTTCAATCTTGCCGTGCAGCACCGCATCCTGATCCTCACCCCGGAGCCCACATCCCTGACCGACGCCTATGCCCTGATCAAGATCCTCAAGAACCTCCACGACGTGAACAGCTTCGCCGTTATCGTGAACATGGCCCGGGACATCAAGGAGGCCCGGCAGGTCTTCTCCCGGCTGCACGCCGCCTGCGACCACTTTCTCAGCGGGGTCTCCCTGGACATTCTCGGGTATGTCCCGCGTGACACCATTGTGCGCAAGGCCGTTGTCCAGCAGGTCCCCTTCCTCCACCTGGCCCCTGACAACCCTGCCAGCCGCAACGTAATGGATATCGCACGAACCATCACCCAATGGAGCGCTCCCGATACACTCGATGGCAACATCAAGTTCTTCTGGAAGAAACTGCTCTTCCGGGAATAGTCCCTGGCTGCGGATGGAATCCGGCCAGGTGGACTGGGAAGACCTGTCCGCGGCGGACAAGGATCTGCTGGTGCGTCATTACGCCCAGAAGGTCAAGATCATCGCCTTGAGGCTCAAGGCCAAGCTGCCCCAGCACATCGAGCTGAGCGAGCTCCTGAGCGCAGGGACCCTGGGTTTGGTTGAGGCCCTGGGCAAGTATGAGTCTCACAAGGGCATCCGCTTCGAGACCTATGCCGAGAACCGCATCAAGGGGGCCATGCTGGACGAGCTGCGCCGCATGGACTGGTTCTCCAGGGGGTTGCGGCAACGGGTCAGGCTGCTGGAAACCGCGGCGTTGCGCATTGAGCAGTCCTCGGGAACTGCCCCCACCCCCGAGCAACTGGGCCTGGAGACCGGGCTGCGCATGGACGAGGTGGAGCAGGGGCTTGCAGCCCTTCAGAACCAGGTCTGCCTGAGCCTGGACCTGATCGAGGAAAAGGTCGCCTCCACCAGCAGTCCAACGGGATCTGAGCCTTATCTGGCCACCTCCCGCCAGGAGCTGATCGGGATGCTGGCGGGCCTGATCCGGGATCTGACAGCTCGGGAAAAAATGGTCCTGTCCCTGTACTACACAGAGGAGCTGACCATGCGGGAGGCCGCCGAGGTCATGGGCATCACCGAAGGCCGGGTCTCACAGCTGCACTCCCAGGCCCTGGGCAAGCTGCGCTCCCAGTTCAGGCTCAGGTACGGCACCGACTCGGAAGATTGATCCCTGTTACCGACCGCGCCCGCGCAGCGATTGCTCATGAGCCGTTCAGGAAAAAGCAATGATGCAAGACGACACGGATCTCTTTGACGAGCTGGACTCCCCCCCGGAAGCCGAGAAAAAAGCCGGGCTGGACGAGCAGGAAGCCAGGGACCAGAATCACCGGGCCATGGAGAAGGTCGAGCTGGACCTCGACGACGCCCCCTTTCTCGACGAAGGACCTGAGGAGGAGGACCAGGGCCCTGCTGAGCCCGCCGCAGAAGTCTCTGAGCACCCAGGGGAGGATGCCCCCGAGGCCGGGACAAGCCTCTGGAGAGCCGCCGCCGGTGCCGGTCTGGCACTGGCCCTGACCGGAGTGATCGTGCTGCTGCTCCTGAGGCATGCCGGGGACCAGGCCCTGCAGACGTCCCGGGGGCTCCCACAGGGCAGCCCTTCTGGGAATACGGAGCAGGTCGACCAGCCGCTTTCTATCAGCTTCGCCCCCTTTCTGGTCGAGTATGTCCAGGAAGACAGCATCCGCTTTCTGAACCTTTCCATAACCGCTGCAGGCCCCGGGACAGCGGATTCCAAACAGGAAGTTCTGGACAAGACACTCCTGCTGCGTGATGCTGTGTACCGGTATCTCAAGGGCAAGGACCTGGTTTTTCTGGGTGACGAGGACAACGTCGAGACCCTCAAACGGGACATCCTGCAGGCCTTGAACAGCCCCCTTGAGCACAGCGAGTTCACCCACCTCTACATCGTCGAGTACATGGTGATCTGATGGTCGCTCCCCTGGACATCTCCGTACTGGTCTCCCAGCTCCCCCACCTGCAGAAGATGCAGAATGCGGAGCAGTTCCACCCCGAGGCCATGCAGACCCAGCTCAGCAGAAAGGCCCTGGAGAAACAGATCCGGGAACGGGGCTTGGTGCCGCGGGCCGAACGCGGCGAGGCCGCACAAAAGGTCTCACGGGATGGGAACACGAAGCAGGGCTTTGCAGGGGGCCAACAGCAGGGACAAAAGGGCTCGGACGAGGAGGCGCACAACAAGTCCGAGACGGAGCCCGGCCATATCATCGATCTCTCAGTCTAGCAGGCCGTTGAAAAATCCCCGATGAGCTGCTGCCCGAACTCCAGGTAAAGGACGGACACCACAACCATGCTGCCCTTTCAGTGGACGATCATCGCGCTGAGCTTTATTGAGCTGGTCCTGCTCGGGATCGTGGCCCTGCTCTTTGTCCGGCTGCGCCGCTCCGAGGACCTGCTCTCCAGGTTGCAGGTCAGCCAGAAGAAGCTCATGGAGAAGCTCAGCTTCAGCGAGAAGCTGGAAAAGGAGCTGGTGGACAGCTTTTCCGAACGGCAGGAGGCCCTGGCCCGCCTGGAGCAGAAGCTCCGCTTCCGCTCCGAGGAGCTCAAAAAGCTTTTGGGACAGGCCGAGTCCTTCAGCCGCTCCCCCGCCTTTCTGCGCCAGACCATCCTGGCCGGCCACGCCAAGGGCAGAAGTGTCCAGGACCTGTCGCGAGCCACGGGGCTGAGCCCGGACGAGGTCGAGGTCATCCTGGAGCAGCAGCGCTAGCACCACCTGGGGAAAGTGAACACAGGCATGGCCAGGGTCACAAACTCCCGTTCGGAGTATTTCCGGAACAGGCATCGCCCGGGTGACCGGGTCAGGGGCACGATCCTGGGGTATGACGCACCCGGACTGGCCTGGGTGGAGATCGAAGGCCATCACCTTCTGGCGCGCATCGGCGCCGGGGGCCTTGCCGGGGAGCGCCGTTTTTTTCGCATCGTGACCCTGTACCCCGACATCGTGCTCAAGGACCTCTCAGGATCGCACAAAGCCGACTGCGACCTGCGGCACCTCCTGGGCGAGTTCCGCGGACTGCGGGACCGATTCGAATCCAACCCGGCCGCTCCTGGAACAACCCTCCCCTCCCTGCAGGGCTCCAAGGCTTCACAATGCCGGGCCAAGCCCCACCATCCTCTGCTCAAGGACATCCGGCAGCACCTCAGACGCATGAACCAGTGCCTCGGCCGTGAAAAGGGACGTGTTGTCCATCTGCCCTGGCTGCTCCCCCAGGCCCGGCAGCAGGAGGGCGTGCTGACCGGCAGGGCATACACCAATCCCGGAGCGGAGGGGTTCGAACTGGAGTACGGGCTGTACCTCGGGCCGTTCGGTGCTGTGGTGCTCAGGGTCTATGGACGGCGGGGTGAGTGGTCCTACAGGGCTCTGCTGCAAAGGGACCGCCACTTGGATCGGCTCAGGACCATCCTGGACAAGACCCTTGCCTCCATCACCGGGCACGCTGCGTCCTGTCTGGGCCTGGCCAAGCTCCACGACCCTGCGGATGCCCTTGTCTGCAACAGGATCATCCATCCCGGGCAAGCCCGGGGAGTGCACCTCGACTTCACAATCTGAGGCTTTATCATCAAAAAGACCATGCCAGAGAAAACTCCGGGTTCCATGTCTGAAATCCACTCTTTTCCCAACCAGCAGGGCTGCATCCCCGGGACAG
>CAZUBS010000237.1:0-4136 GCA_964618595.1 uncultured Desulfohalobiaceae bacterium | reverse complement strand
GCCGAAGCCAAGCCCGAAGATCAAACCCCCGACGGCCGCCGAGCCCCAGGCCCCTTTCCAGCTGTGCAGCCTGGCCGCGCCCACCCTGCGCAGCAGTGCCAGGCCGACCATGCCGGTCAGGATGGCCGACATGATGACCTTGAACACGGTCCAGTCCACCAGCAACAGCTGCCCCATGATGATCTCGTACCGGGTCACCCCGCCGCGTTGCAGCAAAAAACCAAACCCCACCCCCAGAAGCAGGGCCAGGACCTTCTGCAACCCGGCATTGGATCGAACTCGCTCAAGCATGCTCCCCTCCTAGTAGATCAAGGCGGCTGACAGGATGCCGCCGACAAAAAAGCACAGCACCGCCAGCCAGCTGCTGACCATGAGCTGCACCCCGCCGCTGATGCCGTGGCCGCTGGTGCACCCCCCTGCCCAGCGCGCCCCCAGGCTGACCAGCAGCCCCCCGTCAAAGGCCACCAGCCAGCGCACCAGGACGGACTCCCCGACCATGCTGCTCCACAAGGGCGGGACAGCCTCCAGTCGGAAGTCCCCGAACAGGACCGCGGAAAGAAAGGAGCCCAGCAACAGCCCGGCCACGAAGATCCATTGCCAGTCGATCCGGGGCTCCTTCTCCCGGTAGAACCTCTTCTTTTCCACGTCCACGCCCAGCAGGCGCTCGATCATGCCGCTGGTGCGGGCGAACGAAGAGGAAACCCCGATGGTGTGATCCGAGAGCACAAAAGCCAGGCAGGTGACCAGCCCGAGCCCGATGCCAATCAGATAGGGGTTCCAGTAACCATCCAGCACAATCGCCTGCTGGACCTGCCCCGCACCGGTCAGGGCCCAGGCGTCGGGGACAGCCAAAACCACCACCGAAGCAACACCGATCACCGCAACCACGCACTCCAACATATACTCCTCCCAACGTCTCCCTGCTTGCTCAAGGCTTCCCTCCTTCGCATAAAGCTACGGAGGACAGGCCAGCTTCTCCCTTCTCCCTGCTTGCTTCCAGCTTCCAGCTTCAAGCTTCCAGCTCTTCTCCCTTCTCCCTGCTTGCTTCCAGCTTCCAGCTTCAAGCTTCCAGCTCTTCTCCCCCTCACGTCTCCAGCGGGCACCCGTAGCTCATGCAGGCGGCCATGGAGCCCAGGGCGTCCTCCACCTGCTCGAACCCGGCCCGCTTGAGGATCGAGGCGGCCACAATGGCCCGCACCCCGCTGCCGCAGAAGGTCACCACCGGCTTGTTTCGAGGCAGCTCAGCAAGTCGGTCGGGCAAGTGACCCAGGAAGATGTGCCGGGCCCCGGGCAGGTGCCCCGCGACAAACTCCTCCTCCTTTCGGACGTCCAGCAGGGTGAAGTCCGCGCCTCCCTGGATCCTGTCCACCAGCTCGGAGGCGTGCACGGCCGGGATGCGGTCGTACCTCCGGCCGCTGATCTCCCAGCTCTGCATCCCGTCCACCAGCCGCCCCTCGACCTGGTCGAACCCCAGCCGGAGCAGCCCGCGCACCGCTGTCTCCGACTCCTCCTGGTCGTGGACCACCAGCCCGATAGGCTTGTCATAACGCAGGAAATAGCCGGCATAGGCGGGAAGCAGCGACAGGGGCATGGCCAGGCTGCCGGGAATGAATGCCCCGGCAAAGGCCTCTGGAGGGCGGCAGTCCAGGATCTGCACGTCCTGGCCCATGAGCTTCTCAAAGGTCTCGGGGTCCAGTGGGACCGGGGAGTTCACCCGCCCGACATCAGGGGCGGTGCCCTGCTGGTTGTACTCCTCCATCTTCTTGAAATAGGGGGGCATATAGTGGTGCTCCGCCGCCTTGCGCCGGATGAACTCATCCCTGCCCGTTACCTGGAGCACACTGTTGTTTCGCTTCTCGTACCCAAGGGTGGAGAACTCCCGCTCGGCCATGTTGCTGCCGCACACCGAGCCCGCGCCATGGGCCGGGAGGAGCATGACGTGGTCCCCCAGGGGCAGAAGCTTTTCAAAGATGGCGTCGTAGAGCAGCCCGGCCACCTCCTCCTTTCTATCGGGGAAAAAGTCCGTGCGTCCGACGTCGCCGATAAACAGGGCGTCACCAGTGAACACGGCCACGGGGTCGTCGCTGAAGTCCGTGTCCACCACCACGATGGAGATGGAATCAAAGGTGTGCCCGGGTGTCTCCAGGATCTTCAAGCGCAACGTGCCCACCTCAAAGACGTCCCCTTCGTGCAGGGGCCGGCCGTAGGCAAAGTCAGTGGCGTGACCGTGGTGGATGGTGGCCCCGGTCAGCCTTGCCAGCTCCTGGGAACCGATCACGTAGTCCTCGTTGCGGTGGGTCTCGAATATGCGGGTGATGCGCGCGCCGCGGGCATTGGCCATGTCCAGGTAGACACCCACGTCGCGCCGCGGGTCCACGACCACGGCCTCCCGGCCCTGGCCCAGCAGGTAGGACAGGTGGGACAAGCCTTCGGATTTGACGGTCTCCAGAAACACACTCATAAAATTGCTCCTTTTTGTTTCAATCGGCCCTTGCTGAACAAGATGATGATACACGATCCATTCATCATGAAAAGCGCGAACTGGTATTCTTGGGTGTCACTGCCCCGGCGGGGGCTCGTGTGCATGGACCGGCTCTTGGTCGGCACGCTCCTCTTCCACCGCCGGCGAACCACCTGATCGGAGCTCGAATCGCAGTTGGATTGATTGCGATTTCGACCGAATGCGCACCATTCCTTCCCACCGTTCACCGGCCCCAACACGCCCTTCACCGAAATTCAACCCCGGCTCCCTTGCACTCTGGCACCAAATAAGTGTAATTTTCCATGTCCACAGGGTGAAAAGGTCCGCTTGGGTCTGAACGCCCATTATCCCGTGAACATTGCAAGGAGTATCTACATGGCACAAATGAAAACCATGGACGGCAACACCGCCACCACCCACGTGGCCTATGCCATGAGCGAGACCGCAGCCATCTACCCGATAACGCCTTCATCCGGCATGGGCGAGATGGCCGACGCCTGGGCAGCCAAAGGACTCAAGAACGTCTTCGGCCAGACCATGACCGTGCGCCAGATGCAATCAGAGGCTGGTGCGGCCGGCGCCATGCACGGCGTCCTGGCCGGCGGCGCCCTGGGCACGACCTTCACCGCCTCCCAGGGCCTGATGCTCATGATCCCCAACATGTACAAGATCTCCGGGGAGCAGCTTCCCGGGGTGTTCCACGTCTCGGCCCGGGCCCTGGCCAGCCACGCCCTGTCCATCTTCGGGGACCACTCCGACGTCATGGCCTGCCGCCAGACCGGGTTCGGCATGATCTTTTCGGCCTCGGTGCAGGAATGCATGGACCTGGCCCTGGCGACCCATCTCGCGGCCATCGAGTCCAGCCTGCCCTTCATGCACATCTTTGACGGCTTCCGCACCTCGCACGAGATCCAGAAGATCGCGGTCATCGACTACGAGGACATGAAGAAGCTGGTCGATTTCGACAAGATCAAGGAGTTCCGGGCCCGGTCCATGAACCCCGAGCACCCAATGATCCGGGGCACGGCCCAGAACCCCGACATCTACTTCCAGAACCGGGAGGCCCTGAACTCCTACTACGAGCAGCTGCCCGGCATGGTGAGCGGGGCCATGAAGAAGGTTTCAGAGCTGACCGGGCGGACCTACAACCTCTTCGATTACGTCGGGCACCCCGAGCCTGAACGGGTCATCGTCTCCATGGGCTCCTCCTGCGAGACAATCGAGGAGGTCCTGGACCACGTGGAAGGCGAAAAGATCGGCCTGATAAAGGTTCGCCTTTACCGCCCCTTCGTCTCCGAGGCCTTCCTCTCCGCCCTGCCGCAGAGCGTCAAGGCCATCAGCGTGCTCGACCGCACCAAGGAGCCCGGCTCCCTGGGCGAACCGCTGTACACCGACGTCTGCACCGCCATGGTCGAGGGCGGGCGAAAGGCCGCCGTTCTCGGGGGGCGCTACGGCCTGGGCTCCAAGGAGTTCAACCCGGCCATGGTCCGGGCGGTGTACGAGAACATGGAAGCCGCAACCCCCAAAAACCACTTCACCGTGGGCATCACCGACGACGTGACCAAAACCTCCCTGTCCCTGGGCGAGAACATCGACACCACGCCCGAAGGGACCGTGCAGTGCAAGTTCTGGGGCCTTGGCTCGGACGGCACTG
>CAZUBS010000236.1:0-4139 GCA_964618595.1 uncultured Desulfohalobiaceae bacterium | reverse complement strand
CCGAGCGCCGGGCCATCAACCTCGACCCCAACTGCGGCTGGGCCCAGGGCAAGGCAGACGTGCTCTACGTGGCCGACGCCTTCAAGGTCATGGACAAGGTCAACGAGCTGCTCGCCGGCTGAGCAGCCCTTTTCACTCCAGCAGCACCAGGGCGGGGATGATCCCGCCCTTTCATGCTGCACGCATCCCCCGTGCCACCGGAGGAGGCTGCAACACTGGCCGGACATCCTCCCTTCTTTGTGCTTTCATGCGCCTTGGGATATCCTCCCCCCAATGCACGAGCTCGATCTGTCCACCGTGCCCCTGGAAGGCACCCTGCTCATCGAGGCCAGCGCCGGAACGGGCAAGACCTTCACCCTGGCCGGCCTTTTCCTGCGTCTGGTGCTGGAGCGGGAGCTGCCCGTGGACCGCATCCTGGTGGTCACCTACACGGTGGCGGCCACCGAGGAGCTCAAGGACCGCATCCGCTTGCGGCTCCGGCAGGCCCAGGAGGCCTTTGCCGGACGGGTCGAGCCCCGGGACGAGCTGCTGCAGGGGCTCATGGGGTCCCTCGAAGCAGGGCCTGCACTTGTCGCGCTGCGACGCGCCCTGCGCGACTTTGACCAGGCAGCCATCTTCACCATCCACGGCTTCTGCCAGCGCACCCTGGGGGAAAACGCCTTTGAGAGCGGCACCGCGTTCCAGAACGAGTTCGTCACCGAGCAGCAGGAGCTGGTGCGGGACGTTGTCGAGGACTTCTGGCGGGTTCGCTTTCAGGACGCCCCCCCCTCACTGGCCGCCTTCATCATGGACAGAAAGTTCTCCCCTGAGGTGCTCGTCCGGCTGGCGGAGCTCTGCCTCAACCACCCCCGGTTGCATGTCGAACCCAGGGCCCGGCCGGTTGGCGATCCTGAAGCGGAGCAACGCTTCCAGGCCGCCTTTGAGACCCTCAGGGAGCAGTGGCGGCACTGCCGGGCCGCTGTGTGGGATATTCTGCGTGACGACCCGGGCTTGAACCGGCAGAGCTACAAGGCCACAACCATCGCACCGCTGGTGGAGAGCATGTCCCACCTGCTCCAGCTGGCCCATCCCAGTCCCTGCCTGTTCAAAGGGTTCGACCGCTTCACCGCCTCCTACATGAAGGACAGGACCAAGAAAAACCATCAGACGCCCGACCACCCCTTTTTCCGGCTGGCCCAGGAGCTGGCCGATGCTGCTGCGGCACTGTGCGACAGCTATGAGAACCAGCTCATGGCGGCCAGGGGGGGGTTCGCGGACCGTTTTCACGCTGGGCTGCCCCGCCGCAAGCAGGCCGGCGGCCTGCTGTCCTTCGACGATCTGTTGATCCTGCTGCACCGGGCCGTGACCGGGCCACCCGGCCCCAGGCTGGTGCAGGCGGTCAGGCAGCGCTTTGCCGTGGCCCTGGTGGACGAGTTCCAGGACACCGACCCCCTGCAGTACGAGATCTTCTCCCGCCTGTTCCACGCCCCCGGGCTGGGGCTCTTTCTCATCGGGGACCCCAAGCAGGCCATCTACAGCTTTCGTGGGGCCGACATCTTCGCCTATCGGGAGGCGGCCCAGCGGGTCAGGCCGGAACACCGCTTCACCCTGAAGACCAATTACAGGTCCGCCCCCGGACTGGTGGAGGCCGTCAACACCCTTTTCTCCAGGCACGACACCCCGTTCGTCTTTCCCTGGATCGACTTCGTGCCTGTGGCTTCACCGCCCCAGGCGGACGGCCCGAGTTCCGCCGGACCGGACATGACTCCCGAGCTGACGATCTGGCTCTTGCAGACCGAGTCCCTGGCACCGGGAAAGAAGGCCATTCCCAAAGGGGTTGCCGAGCAGGTGGCCGCCCGGTCCACGGCTGCAGAGATCGCCTCCCTTCTCGCCCCACCCCAGACGGTCCGCGCCGGTGCAGCACCGCAAGGACAGGCCTCCCCGCCCGTCACGGCCGCGGACATCGCCGTGCTGACCCGCACCCACCGCCAGGCCAGGATCGTCCAGGCGGAGCTGAACCGCCTGGCCATCCCCTGCGTGCTCTACAACAGCGGCAACCTGTTCGACACCCTGGAGGCCACCGAGGTGCACCGGCTCATGCAGGCCGTGGCCGGGTACACCGACATGACCCGTCTTCGCACCGGCCTGGCCACCTCGCTGATAGGGCTGACCGCCGGGGAGCTGCACTCCCTGGACGACCAGCCCGACCGCCTCGAACGCTGGATCGCCAGATTTGCCGAGTACCACGAGCAATGGTCCCGGTCTGGATTTCTGAACGGGTTTTCAAGGCTCTTGCGGCGTGAGGATGTCCGGGCACGGCTTTTGGGCATGGATCAGGGCGAACGGCGCCTGACCAACGTGCTGCACCTGATGGAAATCCTGCACCAGCAGGAAAGCGGCGCGCACCTGGGCATGGAAACCCTGCTGGCCTGGATGTCCCGCCGCCTGGACCCGGCCACCCCTCGTCGGGACGAGCACATGCTGCGCCTGGAAAGCGATGCCGAGGCGATCAAGATCATCACAGTGCACAAGAGCAAGGGGCTGGAGTTCCCCATTGTCTTCTGCCCTTTCCTCTTCGAGTCGCCCCCCCCTGTCTCGGAGCACCTGGTCTGCCACGACCATCCCCCGGGTCAGGGCCTGGTCCTCGACCTCGGCTCTGAGTTGCGCGACAAGAGGCTTGACCTGGCCCGCACAGAGGCCCTGGCGGAAAACGTCAGGCTGCTCTATGTGGCCCTGACCCGGGCCAGGACGCGGTGCTACGCCCTGTGGGGCAGGATAAACCGGGCCGAATCATCCGCTGCTGCCCATCTCCTGCACGCCAGGTCCGGGGAGGGTGCCGCTCCAGGAATTAGCCTGGCGGACAGGATCAAGAACCTGGACCAGTCACGGTTCGTGGAAGACGTCACCCGGCTGGACAGGGAGAGCCCGTCCATATCCGTGCACGCCCCGCCCGAAGTGCAGGCCGGCGTTCGTGCCGATCGGTCAGGACCGGCTGCCACATCCTTGGATTGCCGCAGCTTTTCCAGAACACTTCCCCACGACTGGAGGTTCTCCAGCTTCAGCCACCTGGTCCGCAATGCCCCTGGTGACGAGACCGCCTGGGCTGACGAGATGTGGCCCCCTCCCGCGCCCGTCCCGGCAGAGGAGCCGACCGGGTTTTTCGCCTTTCCAAAAGGGGCCCGGGCCGGGGTGCTCCTGCACGAAATCCTGGAACGGATCGACTTCACCTGGTCGGGTGAGGAACCCATGCGCCGGGTGGTGGTGGACCGGCTCGCAGCCCATGGCTTCGACTCTTCCTGGGAGGACGTGGTGAGCGAGATGGTGCAGAAGGTGCGGCAGGTTCCCCTGGACGGAAACGAGCTGCGCCTGTCCGACATCCCTCTTCGGGACCGCCTCACCGAGCTCGAGTTTGCCTTCCCGCTCGAGCGCATCTCCCCGGCAGTCCTGCACGCCCTGTTCCAGGACCTGTGCCTTGCCCCGGGGACCGTGCCCGCTGCCACGGCCATGCAGGGTTTGAACTTCTCCCCGCACCAGGGCATGATGAAGGGGTTCATCGACCTCGTTTTCCGACACCGGGGGCGCTACTTTCTGCTGGACTGGAAATCCAACTTCCTGGGGGGCAGCACCGAGGACTACCACCGTGACACGTTGACCCGGGTCATGGTCGCGGACCACTACCTGCTCCAGTACCATCTCTACACCCTGGCTCTGCACGCCTACCTGGGTGCCCGTCTCCCAGGGTACGACTACAGCCGGCATTTCGGGGGGGTGTTCTACGTGTTCCTGCGCGGGGTGGACCCGGAAAGGGGATCTGCCTTCGGCATCTTTCACGACAGACCCGGCCAGGCCCTGGTGCAGCGCCTGGAGAAGGCTCTGGTGCAGCCGGCCAATCCGTCGGGTTTGATCCGCTTGCGGGGGAGCGCCGCGTGAGCCGGGATAGGACCGGCCACCCTCACGGTCCCTGCCTGGCCAAGCCCGGCCTGACCCTTGAGGACATGGAGCGGGAAGGCTGCTTCGCTCCCCTGGACCTGCACTTCGCCATGCTGTGCGGCAGACTGACCGCGTCCCTGGACCCCGTCCTGTACCTGCCCGCGGCCCCGGTCTCCCGCCGCACCCCCCACGGGCCCGCCCGTCTCGACCTCGCCACCCCCCCCCCCCTC
>CAZUBS010000235.1:0-4149 GCA_964618595.1 uncultured Desulfohalobiaceae bacterium | reverse complement strand
AAGGCGAACATGGTGATCATGTTTATGGAGAAGGGGGAGATGGAAAGGAAGAGAAACGAGCCCAGAAAGGAGATGGGGATGCCCATGCTGACCCAGAAGGCCAGGCGGATCTCCAGGAAAACCGCCAGGAGAATGAAGACAAGGCTGAGCCCGATGAGGGCGTTTCGCAGCAAAAGGTCCGCACGCTGCTGAAATATCTCCGAGCTGTCCCTGGCAATGGAAAGCTGCAGCCCGCCGGGGAGCTCCTGGTTGAGACGTTCCACGACCTGCCTGGTGGCGGAGGAAACTTGTATGGGGGTCTGATCTCCAACCCGGTAGACTTCCAGGAAGATGGCCGGGCTGCCGTTGTAGGTGGCCCAGGTGTCGGAGTCCTCAAACCCCTGGCTGATCAGGGCGATATCTTCCAGAAGCACCCGGCTGCCGTCGGGGGCGGTGATCACGGGAAGCTCCGCGTACTCTTGCACGGTGGTCCTTCGGTCCTTGACCCGCACAAGGATGTCCCCGCCGGCGGTCTGGAGTGTCCCCCCCCCGATGTCCACGGAGGCAGCGGCTACCCGGGAGGCGATGTCGCCCAGGGTCAGCCCGTAGCGTCTCAGGTCGGCCTGTGCCACGGCAATGTGGATTTCATAGTCCCTTGCCCCCTCCAGCCCGACCTGGGTGATCTCGGGATCGTTGAGAAGCTCGTCCCGCACGGACTCGGCTGTTTCCCGCAGGACCAGCTCATTGTCTGAACCGTGCAGGGCGATGTCCATGACCTCCCGCCGACGGGTGTCGATGACCACCATGGGCTCCTCGGCATCCAGCGGGAAGGTGTCGATGCGATCCACTTCGCTGCGGATCTCCTGCCAGAGGCGGGAGATGTCCGTGCCCTCCAGGGCTTCGACCGTGATCCTCCCGGAGCCTTCAAAGGCCGTGGACCTGACCTCCTTGATCCCCTCGATGCCCTGGATGGCCTCCTCGACGGGAAGAATGATCCCCTCCTCCACCTCTTCCGGGCTGGCCCCACGATAGGCCACGGATACGCTCACGGTGTCCAGGGAAAACTCAGGGAAGATCTCCTGCTTGATGTTGAAGGCCAGGATGAGCCCGCCCACCAGGAAGGCGACCATGAGCAGGTTGGCGGGAACCGAGTTTCCCGCCATCCAGGCCACTGGGCCGCGACGGGTGTGGAGGTCCTTCCTGCTCATCCGTCCTGCCCCAGGGCGTCGGGCAGATCCGCTCCGTCGCCGGTGGAAGTCCCCTTTGCCCCTGATGGCTCTTGCCCGGACACGTCCAGGGGCATGCCCGGTACGGGTGCGGCGATGTCGGATGTTATGACCAGCTCGCCGGGCTGCAGCCCGGAGCTGACGTACACTGTTTCACCGCTTCGCAGGGCAACCTCCACCGGCCTGATGTCGAGACGACCCTCCGTGGCTATCCAGACGGCATCCCCGCCGCGCAGGGCACCCCTGGGCAGAACGTACACCTCTCCCAAATTGCTCCCCTGGATCGTGACCTGGACGTAGTCTCCCAACATCAACGGCATGGTCCCGGAATCCAGGGGGTTGCGGACGCTGACCAGCACCTTGGCCAGGCGGGAATTTTCATCCAGGACGCCCAGAGAGTGCAGGACGCGACCGGCCCATTGTCCGGCCCCGCTCTGGGAATGGATTTGGGCCGTGTTGCCGTCGACACCAGGATCCATCAATCCGAGGCGGTCCGCAGGAACAGAGACCTCGATCCAGTATTCGTCGGTGGCCGCCAGGGTGGCCAGTGGCTCCTGAATGCCGACCTGGGCACCGATATCGACCTGCCGGTCCACAACCAGCGCATTGAAAGGGGCTCTGAGCACCGTGCGGCTCAGATTCAGCCTTGCCCTCTCCAGCTGGGATTCGGCAATGGCCACCTGGGCTTCGGCCTGGCGCAGCTGGGGCTTGCGCAGGGCAAGCTCAGTCCCGTTGACACCGTCGGGGGATGCCTCCCGGAGGAGTGCAAGCTCCTGCCGGGCCACCGACTGCCGGCCCTGCTCCAGCTCAAGATCAGCCATGGCTTTGCGAAGCTCGCTCTCGCTCGTGGCGACCTCTATCCGGTAATCGCTGGGGTCGATGCGCAGGATGACATCGCCCTCGGGAATGCGCCCGCCGGGAAGAAAACGCTCGGATAGATCGACAATGGCGCCGGTCACTCTGGCCCGGAGGACGATCTGTTGCGAGGGGACCACTTTCCCCATGCCCGAGACCGTTGCCAGTGCCGGTTTTTTTTGGGCCTTCATGGCCTGGACGTAAACGGTCTGCGGCCGGGGTTTCTGTTTCTGCACCACAGGCTTTGTGGCCACGAAATACACGGCCAGCCCAGCCCCGGCCGCAAGGAGGACCACAGCTGTCCCCAGCTTGAGCAGGAAGGGGAGGAAGCGGAAAGAATCGTTTTCTCTGTCCATGCAAAGAGCTCCGTGAGTCAGGACGCTGCGGGTGCGGTCAGGGGCTTCTGCGGGGAACCGCCGTCTGTCAGGGATGCCCAGTCTCCGCCGAGGGCGCGGTACAGCCCGACGCGGAGCTTGATGAGCTCGGCACGTTCCCCGACGATCTGACGTTGCAGGCGCTGCACGTTCTGAATGCCGGTAAGATAGTTCAGATAGTCGCTTTCCCCGTTGAGGTAGCGGATTCTGGCTTGACGCATGGCCAGAACGGCTGCATCGAGCTGCGCGTTCAGGCGATCGATGTACTCCCGCTGCCTGTACTCACTCGCAATCCCGTCCTCGACCTCCTTGACTGCAAGGGCCACGGTGGCCGCATACTCGGCAAGGCGCTGCTCAGCCACGGCCCGGACCCGATCCACCTCGGCCAAGCGCCTGCCCGCATCGAATACAGGGCCGGTCAGGCTTGCAGCCAGGGTGGTTACCCAGTTGGAGAAGAGCATGTCCAGGCTGGCACTGGCCAAGGACGCCCCGGCCGACAAGCTCAGGGCAGGCAGTCTGTCGGCCCTGGACACTGCAATGCGCCAGTCCGCGGCCTGTAGCCTGCGCCCTGCCGCACGGACGTCGGGGCGGGCCGCAAGAAGGTCCGCTGGAAGGCCCGCGGCGGGGAGAGGGATCAGTTCGGGAAGCTCCTGCTGGGTGACCTGGATATCTCCGGGATCGGCCCTGCCCACAAGCAGGACCAAAGCGTTTTCAGTCAGCTGCGCACGGCGTTCGAGCAGGGGCAGCTGGGCTTGCACCGCTGCCAGGTTCTCCATTTGCTGGGACACGTCAAGGGCCGTGGCCAGGCCGTTTTCGAAGCGGGAGCGCTGCAGCGAGAGCAGATTCCTGTTCAGCTCGATCTGCTCCAAGAGCAGGGCCCTTTCGCTGCGCACGCCGACAAGCTCGATCCAGGCAGTGACGATCTCGGCGGTGACGGTCACGGCGGCTGCGTCCAGGTCCTCCGCGGCTGCAAAGGACTCCTCAGCCCGGGCGTTGCGTGCGGCCCTGATGCGTCCCCAGAGGTCGATCTCGTAGCCGGCGGCAAGCCCCAGGGAGTACTCCTCCACATCGGTGATCCGCGCACCCGAACCGTTGCCGTCCCGGAGAGCGGCACGCCGCCGGGAGGCACCTGCGCTGGCGTCGAGCGAGGGGTACAGCGCAGCTCCGGACTTTCTGGCCTCGGCCCGGGCCTGGGTCAGCCGGGCCCAGGCAGTACGGATGTCGAAGTTGCCGCCCAGGGCAAGGTCCACGAGCCGGTTCAGCTCGTCGCTTTCAAAGTGCTCCCACCAGGGGCCGGGTGCAGGTTCGGACTCGGGGTAAAGGGAGTAGGCGTCGGGCAGGGGCAGAGGGGGGCCGTTCCTGGCGGGGGGGGTGAACGGCGCACAGGCTGCAGCCGCGAGCAGAAGCCACGCGAGCACTGTCCTGATCAGGGCGTTGCAGACTTGATTTTTGGTAACCATACCCTGTTCACTTCATGTTTCCGAGAGGTCCGGCACTTTGATTTGAAAAGTGGTTTGAACGGTGATGTCAGCAAAATCTAAAGCCCGTTTCAGTGTCAAGGAAGTAGTGACGAACAAGGTGTTGTTTTTGACGACCACTACCTGGGAGGCAGGGCTTTGGCCCGGGTGCTCCCCAAAATACACGCGCCTCCGCAGGCTGTTTTTTGTAGAAAGAGTCGGGAAAGGAGCGCCTCAGAGCGGCCCGGTGCGTCCCTT
>CAZUBS010000234.1:0-4165 GCA_964618595.1 uncultured Desulfohalobiaceae bacterium | reverse complement strand
GGAAGAAACACGGAATGCCTCCGGCGTTACCTGGTTGAACACGCCTGTCGCTTCAAGTTACCCCGCAGGGATCAGGAGTCAAGCGCAGGACCCCACTCGATGACCTGCATCTTATAAGCAGGTTGTGCCGCGCTGAAAGACCGCTCATCGCAGGACAGGCTGCTTTCCCCCATTGCCAAAGCCCGCCGCCTTCTCCTATAACGGCCCTTCCTGCGCGGGCCTGCTGGTCGGCGACACGATTGTACCCGGACCGAAACACATGCGCGAGATCATCCTCATCAATGTCTCCGGCGAAGACCGCCCCGGTCTGACCGCCTCCCTGACCGAGGTGCTGTCCCAGTACAAGATCACGGTGCTGGACATGAGCCAGGCCGTGATCCACGACACCCTGTCCCTGGGCATCCTGGTGGAGGTGCCGCGGGAGGCCGAGTCCTCGCCCATTCTCAAGGACCTGCTCTTCAAGGCCCACAACCTCGGGGTTGACCTCAGATTCACCCCGGTGAGCGAGGAGGACTACGAGGAGTGGGTGGCGGTGCAGGGCAGGCAGCGGCACATCATCACCCTGCTCGGCCGGCGCATCCAGGCCGGGGACATCGCGGCCATCGCCCGGGTCATCGCCGACAACGGCCTGAACATCGACGGCATCAACCGCTTGTCCGGCCGCATCTCCTTCAAGAACCCCAACCTCCCCCGGGCCTGCATCGAGCTCTCGGTCCGCGGCACCCCGCAGAGCACCCACGACATGCGGGCCAGGTTCATGGCCATCTCCCGGGAGCACGGGGTGGACATCGCCCTGCAGGAGGACAACGTCTACCGCCGCAACCGCAAGCTGGTGGCCTTTGACATGGACTCCACCCTCATTCAGTGGGAGGTCATCGACGAGCTGGCCAAGCGGGCCGGCGCAGGTCAGGAGGTGGCCGCCATCACCGAGTCGGCCATGCGCGGCGAGATCGATTTCAAGCAGAGCCTGACCCTGCGGGTGGCCCAGCTGGAAGGGCTGGAGGAGTCCGTGCTCGAGGACCTGGCCGGCTCCATCCCCCTGACCGAGGGGGCGCAGCGGCTCATCGCCAACCTGAAGCAGCTCGGCTACAAGGTGGCCATCCTCTCCGGCGGCTTCACCTACTTCGGCCGCGTGCTGCAGAAGCGTCTGGGAATCGACTACGTCTATGCCAACGAGCTGGAGATCGAAGACGGCCGGCTGACCGGGCGCATCAAGGGCGAGATCGTGGACGGCCCCAGAAAGGCCGCCCTGCTGAAGGAGATCGCCGGCCGCGAGCGCATCAGCCTCGAGCAGGTCATTGCCGTGGGCGACGGTGCCAACGATCTGCCCATGCTGGACATCGCCGGCCTGGGCATCGCCTTCCACGCCAAGCCCCTGGTCAAGGAAGGCGCTGAGCAGTCCATCTCCTCCATGGGGTTGGACGCCATCCTCTACTTCCTGGGCCTGCGCGACCGCGAAACGCTTGAATGCTCCCCGGTGACCGACTGCTTCGAGGAGACGGCCTAAGGGCTGCGATTCCCGCTCACATATGACATACTTGACACCATGCAGGATTTTGAATCGCTCAGACAACGCCTGGACGAGCACTATGACTGGCCCACGGTGTACACCTTCAAGTTCATCGTGCCCAGGGCAAGCTCCAAGGAGCTCCTGTCCCTGTTCGAGTCGGACACCGGTGTGAGCGTGCGCGAGTCACGGGGTGGGAAGTATCTGAGCCTCACGGCCACTGTGCTCATGCCCGGAAGCGAGAGCGTGATCGCGGTCTACGAGGCCGTGGCCGAGATAGAGGGAATCATCTCTTTGTAGCCTAGATTCAAGCTCAAAGCTGAAAGCTCAAAGCTCAAAGCAAATCGCAAAGCATTTGGAATCTTCCCTGACAGCGCGGCAAAATCAGGCTATCATCCAACAATCGTGACCACAGAGGGCAAATACATGTTTTTTCCCAACCTCTTGCTTTCAGCTTTGAGCTTTCAGCTTTCAGCCGGGTACGTATGCTTTTAAAACTCTTCCTCGCCTTCACCATCATCCCCGTGATCGAGCTTTACCTGCTCATCGAGGTGGGCCGGGTCATCGGGGGAGTGAACACCGTGCTGCTGGTCATCCTGACCGGGTTTGCCGGGGCCTGGCTGGCCAGGCTGGCGGGCATGGCCACCATGGCCAGGGTCCGGGAGCACCTGAACCAGGGCCTCATGCCGGCCGAGGAGCTGCTGGACGCCCTGCTCATCCTTGCCGCCGGCGCGGTCCTGATCACCCCGGGGCTGCTCACCGACCTGGGCGGCCTGTGCATCCTGTTCCCCCCAACGCGCAAGGTCTTCAAGCGCTGGCTCAGGCGCAGGTTCGACGACTGGACCCGGCGCGGCACCATCCATATCTCCCGCTTCTGAAAACACTTCCGGGCGCTTGCAACTCCATGGGATATCGCACCTTCAAAGCCTGCCTCGACGACCTGGAATCCCACGGCCATCTGGTGCGCATCAGGGCCGAGGTGGACCCCTTCCTGGAGGTGGGGGCCATCCAGCGAAGGGTCTTCCAGGCGGGTGGCCCGGCCCTGCTGTTCACCAACGTGCGCTCCACCCGTTTCCCCATGGCCGGGAACGTCTTCGGGACCATGGAGCGCATGCGCTTCATCTTCCGGGACACCCTGAAGCGGGTGGAGAAGCTGCTGGCGCTCAAGGCCGATCCGGGCCAGGCGCTCAAGCGCCCCTGGGCGCTCACCGACCTGCCCCGGGGGTTGTGGCACACCCTGCCCCGAAAGGTGCGCTCCGGTTCCGTTCTCACTAACCAGACATCCATCTCCCGGCTTCCCCAGCTCACTTCCTGGCCCATGGACGGAGGTGCCTACATCACCCTGCCCCAGGTCTACTCGGAAAGCTTGTCCCGCCCCGGCTTGCAGCAGTCCAACCTGGGCATGTACCGCATCCAGCTCTCGGGCAACGGCTTTGAGCCCGACAGGGAGGTCGGGCTGCACTACCAGATCCACCGCGGCATCGGGTACCACCATGCCGAGGCCATTGCCCGGGGGGAGCCCTTCCGGGTCAACGTTTTCGTGGGCGGCCCCCCGGCCATGACACTGGCCGCGGTCATGCCCCTGCCCGAAGGCGTGGCCGAAATCCTGTTCGCCGGGGTGCTGGCCGGTCACCGCATCCCCATGGTCATGCGAAACCACGGCCTGCCCATGCCGGCCGAAGCCGACTTCTGCATCACCGGCACCGTGGACCCGGGCAGGCAGCTGCCCGAGGGACCCTTTGGCGACCACCTGGGCTACTACAGCCTGGCCCACGACTTCCCGGTGCTCCGGGTGGACAAGGTCTTTCACCGCGACCATGCCGTGTGGCCCTTCACCACCGTGGGCCGCCCTCCCCAGGAGGACACGGTCTTCGGGGATTTCATCCATGAGCTGACCCGCCCGCTGGTGCCCACGGTGTTCAGCGGCGTGCGCGAGGTGAACGCGGTGGACGCCGCCGGGGTGCACCCCTTGCTCCTGGCCGTTGGCAGCGAGCGCTACGTGCCCTACGAGGAGGACCGGCCGCCCCAGGAGCTGCTGACCTGCGCCCTGTCCCTGCTGGGCACCACCCAGACCTCGCTTTCCAAGTATGTCATCATCGGCGCCGGGGAGGACGACCCCGGCCTCTCCGCCCACGACATCCCATCCTTCTTCCGCCACATCCTCAGCCGGGTGGACTGGAGGCGGGACCTGCATTTCATCACCCGCACCACCATGGACACCCTGGACTACTCGGGCATCAGCCTCAATCAGGGCTCGAAGCTGATCATGGCCGCCACCGGCCGTGCGCGCACCACCCTGGCCGGAGAGCTCCCCAGCGGTCTGTCCCTGCCCCCGGGGTACAGCCACCCCCGTGTGTTTGCACCCGGGATCATGGTCCTCACGGCCAGGCCCCACGACAGGCCCAGGGACACCTGCGACCCGTTTCTGGAACACCTCGGGGCGCATCTGGCCGGAACCAGGGGGCTGGACGGCCTGCCCCTGATCGTGGCCGTGGACGACAGTGCCTTCACCGCAGCCTCCTGGGACAACTTCCTGTGGGTGACCTTCACCCGCTCGGACCCCGCAACGGACATCTACGGCGCAGGCGCCTTCACCCACTGCAAGCACTGGGGTTCCAGCGGCCCGGTCATCATCGACGCCCGGCTCAAGACCTACCA
>CAZUBS010000233.1:1455-4191 GCA_964618595.1 uncultured Desulfohalobiaceae bacterium | reverse complement strand
CGACGCCCACAAATGGGATGAGATCAAGCAACGCAACGTGGAGGAGACCGAAGACCTCCTGACCAGAAAGAAACGGGGCAAGCAGGTCTTCCAGGACGTGCTCGAGGATGTCAGGCAGCAGAGGGACGAAGGTGAGCACTCCTCGGAGGAGGATGAGGTGGTGGTCAGGCGCGGCAACCCTGCCTCGCGCATCCTGGAGGTGGCCGAGGAAAAAGGCTGCGACATGATCGTCATGGGCTCGCACGGCCACGGGACCTTCCTGGACGCCATGATGGGCAGCACGGCCAAGCGGGTGGTCAAGCGGGCCAAGGTGCCCGTGCTGGTGGTGCGCATCCCTTGAAAGTACGCTGCATCTGTTTATTATGCCTGTCGAAGGGCATGCGAAAGGACCGTCATTTTGGGCGGTCCTTTCGTATCTCAGGGGAGACCTTGCAGATCGGCGTGTCGGATGGGAAATGGCATAAGGCCCCACTTGGCGGGATGTTCGGAGACAATTGCTGGCGCAAGGCCGTGTAGTACATTTTCAGAAAAAGGACTTCAAACCCTGCCCCACATGTTGACTTTACGCGCACGGTGTCCATGACTGGGGGCATGCCGCGCCAAGGGATCACGCACTCATGACCGTTGTCTATGCAGGAATCGACGAGGTGGGCTATGGGCCCATCTTCGGCCCCCTGGTCATTGCCAGGAGCGTTTTCGTTGCCGAGGGCCCCGCACAGGCCGACCCCTTGCCCTGTCTGTGGCGGCTCATGCAGCAGGCCGTGTGCCGCAAGCATGTGGACAAGCGCAGGAGGATAGCAGTCAACGATTCCAAGAACCTCTACTCCCCGGCCACCGGAATCGCCTGCCTGGAGCGGGGGGTGCTGGCCTTTCTGGAGCTTCTGGGGCACAAGCCGCGGCACCTGGAGGCCCTGCTCCATGCCCTGGCCTGGGACGGGCCATCCCGGTGCATGCGAAGGGAGTGGTATCTCGATGGATCCGGAGGCCCGGCAATGCCGGTGCATGCGGATGCCAGAGAGCTGGACCGGGCCAGGGGTCGTGTGGCCAGGGCAGCGGCAAAGGCCGGGATCCGCATGGAGCAGGCCAGCGCGGCCGTGGTCATGGAGGATCGCTTCAATGCGTTGCTCGACCGGCTGCAGAGCAAGGGGGCGGTGTCCTGGGTCTTTGTGTCCGGGCATCTCAGGGATATCTGGGCAGGTTATGGCAGGTCCTGCCCCCGGGTCGTGGTGGACAGGCAGGGTGGGCGCTCACACTACGCCGACCTCCTTAAGGACAGCTTTTCAGGGGCGGCTGTGACTCGGGTCAAGGAGACCTGGTCCAGAAGCACCTACCTGATCCATGACGGGGAGCGCAGCATGGAGGTGACCTTCCAGGTGGGCAGCGAGGAGCAGCACCTGCCCGTGGCCATGGCCTCCATGATTGCCAAGTACCTGCGGGAGCTGCTCCTGATGCGTTTTCACCGCTACTGGCTGGACCGGGCTCCAGGGGTCAGGCCGACCTACGGGTATTTCGGGGATGGCCGGAGGTTTTTGAAGGAGATAGAGCATTTGGTGCTCTCCATGGGCATCGACCCCGACCACTTTGTGCGCCGGCGCTGACCGCCGGAATTCCGTTATTTTCTCCCGCATGAATTGTACCGGTACAGGGACCGCTTCGTAACCAGCCAAAACTCTTGGCCGTGCACCCTCTTCCCCCACTCTTGTACATCGCAAACGAACAGTGCCCAGGTTGGTTGAATACTCAGGACAGGATGTCAGGCCCTGTATTATAAGTCATTGGTTTTTGAGTTTTTTTCAGGTATGGCAGAAACAAACGGCCGTTTGAGACTGTCACCTCCTCCCCAGGGGTTCGTTCCTCCATGATCAAAAAGATCTCCACAGCGGAACTCAAGGTGGGCATGTACGTGGAGGATACCGGCCTGTCCTGGCTGGAGCATCCCTACCTGTATGCCGAAGCCGGGGAGATCTCCTCGGTTGGTCACATCCGGGCCATTCTCAAGGAAGGCTACCGGGAGGCCTTCATCAACACGGAAAAAGGGGCCCTGGGACGGCCTGACGACCCTGGCGCGGATGAGGCGGTTGGCAGGGAGCTGTCCCGTGAAGAAGGCCCTCCGGTTGATCTGCCGACACTGGCCCTCTCACAGGAGCTGGGGGTGGCGCAGGCCCTCTACCGGGACTCGGTTTCTTTTGCCAGGGAGTTCATCAAGAGCATCCAGGCCGGTGAGGATTTCGACTATGACCAATCCTCCACACTGGTGGAGGAGATGATCTCCAGCCTGTCGCGCAACGCCGACGCCTTGATCAGCCTGAGCAAGCTCAGGCAGTACGACGAGTACACGTACACCCACAGCATCAACGTGGCCGTGTTCAGCATGGCCTATGCCCGCTACCTCGACCGCCCCCAGGACTATATCCATGCCCTGGGCATGGCCGCCCTGTTCCACGATCTTGGCAAGTACCTGGTGCCCGGGGAGATCCTGAACAAGCCCGGGAAGCTTTCCGAGCAGGAGTTCAGGGTCATGAAGCGGCATCCACTGGAGAGCTTCCAGCTGCTGAGGGAAAAGGATGTTTCCGAGGAGATCCTCAGGGGAGTGGTGGAGCACCACGAGCGGTTCAACGGGAATGGTTACCCGCAAGGGCTGAAGGGGGAGCAGCAGCATCCCTTCGCACGCATCATTGCCGTGGCCGATGTCTACGATGCCCTGACCAGCGAACGGATCTACAAGAAGGCCATGCT
>CAZUBS010000233.1:0-1355 GCA_964618595.1 uncultured Desulfohalobiaceae bacterium | reverse complement strand
GCTCATCGACCTTTCCTCGCTCTCTCCGGAAGACCTCAAAATCACGGACACCCTGGATCCCAGGCCTTTCGACATCGATCCTTTGAGCATTATTGAGTCAGCCTCGGCCTGAAGGGCTTTTTTTTTCTGGAAGAGGTGGTACAAACAGCCCTTTTCATGCGGCAGTTTCCCCGGGTCAGATGGTCAGCCACCGCACCGCAGCCACCAGGGCCATGCCCAGGGCCACGGTGCCGAAGAAGCTCCGCGTCTTCCAGGCAAAACCCACCGTGGCCACCCCGACCCACAAAAAGGTGTTCTCAAGGGAGAGGTCGATTCCTCCATCCCCCATCAGCAAGGCCGGCGCGAGCATGGCCGACAGCACGGCCGTGGGCACGTACCCCAGCCACTTGACCATGCGGGGGGGAAGCTGTCTCGAAGAGAGGAGCCAGGCCGGCAGCACCCTGGGCAGATAGGTCACGACTGCCATGCCCGCAATGGTCACGGAGATCAGCCCCTGATCCATGCGCTCACTCCCAGGCCGATTGTTGCGCCGGCCACGGTGGCCAGCATCACGGACCACTGCTCCACACCGAGCGACAGGAGCAGCACGGCCAGGCCGCCGGAGAAGAGGGCCACCACCACGTGGCTCAGGTCCCTGACCTGGGCCACGAGCAGGGCTGCAAACATGGCCGGGAGGGCAAAGTCCAGACCAAAGGGGCGCACGTCGCTGATGAGCCTGCTGGAGACCAGGCCGAGCCAGGTGCCGGAGATCCAGGACAGCTGGGCCACCATGTTGATGACCAAGGTCTCTGCCTTGTCTGCCTGGCCGGAACCAAACCGGACCGCGTGCAGGCCAAAGGTTTCGTCAGTGAGCTGGAAGGTCATGGCCGCCACCTCGCGTCGACGCCACTTGCCAAGGAAGGGGGACAGGGAGGCGGACATGAGCAGGTGGCGCAGGTTGACAATGAAGGTGGTCAGGACCACGGACACGGCCGAGACACCCGAGCCGATCAGCCCTACGGCGATGAGCTGGGCGCTGCCGGCAAAGACGATGACCGACATGAGCAACGTGTTCAGATCGGACAAGCCGGTCTTCTTGGCCAGCACGCCGTAAGCAAAACCAACCGGGATGTACCCAAGGACGATGGGCAGGGCTTTTTTGGAGCCGGTGGTCAGGGCGGGGGGTGCTGGGTGCGTAAAAGAAGAAGGGCTGTCACTCATGCTGGAGCTCGATTCTCCAGTGCTCGTTCAGAGCGGGGAGCTGGTTGCGAAGTTGTTGTGGATGAAGGCCGTGCCCGGCCGTGCAAAACAAAGGGCCGGTCAATGACCGGCCCGGGAGTCCTACGGGGGGATCTGGAGGGAATCGAACCCACGAC
>CAZUBS010000232.1:0-4245 GCA_964618595.1 uncultured Desulfohalobiaceae bacterium | reverse complement strand
GACGAGATCGTTTCCTCCCAGGAACCGGGCTGAGTCCTTCAGAAGACGAAACGTGGCAGCCAAGCAATCCAGGCCGGGCATCAAGGTCGTGGCCCAGAACAAGAAGGTCAGGAAGCTCTACGACCTGCTTGAGTTTTTCGAGGCCGGGCTGGTGCTCTCCGGTTCGGAGGTCAAGTCGGTTCGCGACGGCAAGGTCAGCTTCAAGGACGGATACGTCAAGTTCTCCCGGGGGGAGGCCTATCTGACCGGGATACACATCGCCCCCTACGAGAACGCAGGTTATGCCGGCCACGATCCGGATCGGGACCGCAAGCTGCTGCTGCACAAGCGTGAAATCGACACCCTGACCGGCAAGGTGGAGCAGAAGGGGCTGACCGTGGTCCCGACCAAGATCTATATCAAGAACAGCCTGATCAAGGTCGAGCTGGCCCTGGGCAAGGGACGGAAGGTCCACGACCAGCGCGAGGAGCTCAAGCGCCGAGCAGTGGAGCGCGACACGGCTAGGGAGAGGACCCGGTATAAATGAAAGGATGGGGGACGAAGTCTGAAGGATGAAGAAGAGAATCCCGGGAGACCTGTTCCAGGGGATCAAACTTTTCTCGTGAGTTGATGCCGGTCTCTATCAGATCCATGACACCCAGCAACAGGGGGAATGTCCACTAGGGACCACGGAGCCTGTTGATTTCCCTTCCATTCACCCAGCCCATGCATTTCAGGTTCTTTGTTGGTGGGGTTGCGTGGGAGAAAGAATCGACCCGACTTTCCCCAATCAACCTATCAACCAACCAACCAATCAACCCATGCTTACCACGTCCCAGAAACGTTTCCTTTCCCGGCTCTTTCCCGGGGAGCAGTGCCTGCTGGACCCCGAGCCCTGCCTGGTTTTCGGTACGGATGCCAGCCGGCGGTTCGCCCGGCCCTGGGCCGTTGTCAGGCCGTTCGACCCACAGCAGGTGGCCGCCCTGCTGGCCTGGGCCGAGCAGGAGCGGGTCCCCCTGGTGCCCAGGGCCCGGGCCACGAACGTTGTCGGGGACTGCGTTCCGGTTGCCGGTGGGGTGGTGGTCTCCCTGCTGGCCATGAACCGTATTCGTGACATCGATGACCGCGACTTCGTGGCCGTGGTGGAGCCCGGGGTGATCTCGGGTGACCTGCAGGCCGCGGTGGAAAAAAAGGGCCTTTTCTATCCCCCGGATCCCGCCAGCGTGAAGATATCCACGGTCGGGGGCAATGTGTCCACCAATGCCGGGGGGATGCGGGCGGTCAAGTACGGTGTGACCAGGGACTACGTGCTCGGACTGGAGGCGGTGCTGCCCGGCGGGGAAACAATCAGGACCGGTGGGCGGGTGCACAAGGATGCCGTGGGTCTGGACCTGACCGGGCTGCTGGTGGGCTCGGAAGGGACCCTGGCCGTGATCACGCGGATCACGCTCAAGCTGCTTCCCAGGCCCCGGGCCACGGCCTCGCTGCTGGTGGGGTATGCCTCGCTCGAGGACTGCCTGCAGGGCGCGGCATCGGTGTTCCGGGCCGGTCTCCTGCCCGTGGCCATGGAGCTCATGGACAGCGCTGTGCTCGATTGCCTGGCCGGGTTCAGGGAGGTTCCCTGGACCCCGGAGACCCGGGCGGCCCTCCTGTTCAAGCTCGACGGAAGCCCTGCAGCCTTGGCCGCGGATCTGGACAGTCTGGAGCGGGCGGTTCAGGGGGCCGGGCCCTGCTTGCTGGAAAGGGGAGACACACCAGATTCCGAGGAGCGGCTCTGGGAGCTTCGGCGCCTCATCAACCCGGCGTCTTTCCGTGTCCGGCCGGACAAGCTGAGCCAGGACGTGACCCTTCCCCGGGGCAGGATGGGTGAGGCGCTGCTGGAAATCAGGCGCATCGGGCGGGACACGGGGTTGCCCGTGCTCACCTTCGGCCACCTCGGGGACGGCAACATCCACGTCAACGTGATGCACGACGCCGCCCTGACTGCGGAAAAGGAAAAGGCGGCTGCAGCCATGGACAGGATCATGCGCCTGGCCATTGCCCAGGGGGGCACCCTGTCCGGCGAACACGGTGTGGGCCTGTCCAAGCTTGCCTACCTGGACCTGCAGCTGGGCAGGAAAGAGCGCGATCTGATGCGCGCCGTGAAACAGGCTTTCGACCCCCACGGGATCATGAACCCCGGCAAGGCATACTGAGAGTCCCCCCGGAGGGGGGGAAAATCAGGTTCGTCCGGGGCAAGGGGTGGTGGTCAGGGGAGGGCCGTTGTCCTTTAATACTCCGGAGCTTTGGACTGGGCTTTGTGCCTTGCGGTGTGTGAGCCGAGCACATACCCGATGATGACCCCGCAGGCCAAAAGCAGGAAAACCAGCAGCGCCAGGGAGATCGAGGGGTTCCAGAACAAGAGGTTCACCGTTACCGGCTTGTAGTTTCCCAGGGTAAACACGACAACGATGCCAAGCAGGGTCAGCGCAATGATCATCCTGATATTCATGGGGACTCCTCGGGGTGTTTACTCGTCCTTGCGTTTGGTGGGCAGGGGGCCGAGGCGCGTGGGGTGCTCCTCCTCGTAGGTGGAGGTGTCCTTGAGGGTGGAGTCCGGGTCTGCGCAGGTGGAGACGCCCAGCAGGGCGCTCAGGGGGCACCAGCCGACAACGGCGGTGAGCAGGGGCAGCAGCCCGATCAGCCCCCACCAGGAACTGAAATAGATCCCCAGGGCCAGGATGGCCAGACCCACGGCGATGCGGACCACTCGTTCGACCATGCCCACGTTGCATCGTATGCGACTCATGTCAGTCTTCCTGTTTTCCGGTCTCTCAGGGCTGCCCTGTGCCGCATTCCAGGCACAAGTTCTCAAAAAAAGTTGTCATTGTTGAAGCTACACCCCCGGATTCCAAAGGTAAAGTGTTGGGGCGGCAGGGGACAGGACCGAACACGCGGCATTACCCGGGCTGTGACCGGTCAAGGACCATCTCCGGCTCGGCCAGGGCCCGGCGGGTGCCGGTCCAGGCGTAGAGCAGCAGGCAGGGGGCGGCCCTGCCGGTGGTGATGCGGTGCTGCTGGCCGGGGGGATTGAAGATCAAGGATCCCGGGGCATGCACTCCCGCATCGTTTTCCGAGGATGTCCCGCACAGGCACACATAGGACTCGGTGATCCCCTCGTGGGCGTGCACCGGATAGGTGGTCCCCGGGGCAAAGAGCACCAGTCCCAGGATGAGGTCGCTGCAGACCACGGGCCCTCGGGGTCCCAGGAGCTCCGCAAAGGCATACTTTCTGGCCAGGGACTTCGGCATTCTCCGATAGCCAAACTGCCACGAGAAGCGGCTGCTCACTCTGCCCAGGGCTTTGACGAGTCCGGCCAGGGGCCCTTCGCCCCCCAGGTCAAGCGCCCGGGGGAGATGGGCGCACACCGGCCTCAGTGAGGTTTCTTTCTGGATGACCCGTGCATTGTCTCTCATGGCTGCGTTCAGGGTTTTTGCGACAGATTTCTGATGGCGGCGGATCGCTGCACTGCCACCGGAGGAAGAGAAGCGGTACAGGTCAAGGATATCCTTGTGCAGGTAGAGCCAGTCAGGCGTGTCAGTGAGTGAGTGCGTCATGGAGGCCCGGTCAGGCTGTGTGGTACCTGGCCTTTTCAAATCCGCCGGGGAGCCCCCTGGGCGAGAGCACCACCTGCCAGAGCTGGTTGGAGCGGGCCCTGAACGACCCCGCGCAGGAGAGCAGGTAGTACTTCCACATGCGGTAGAAGCGCTGGTCGTAGTTGTGTTTCAGGCCGTCCCACCCGGCTTCGAAGTTTTCAAACCAGTGCATCAGCGTGGTGTCGTAGTGCGGCCCGAAGCTGTGCCAGTCCTCGAGAACGAACAGTCCCTCGGCCGCGGAGGTGATCTGCCTGGCGGACGGGAGCATGGAGTTGGGAAAGATATAGGTCGAGATCCAGGGGTCGCAGCTGGTGCAGGACCTGTTGCCTCCGATGGTGTGCAGCAGGAACAGCCCGTCGTCAGGCAGGCAGCTCCGGACCTTGCGCATGAAGGTGCGGTAGTTCTTGCAGCCCACGTGCTCGAACATGCCGATGGACACCACCCGGTCAAAGGTTTCGTCCACCTCCCGGTAGTCCTGCAGGCGGATGTCCACTGGAAGACCGCTGCACAGCTCCCTGGCAAAGCGGGCCTGCTCCCGGGAGACGGTCACGCCCACCACCTCGGCCTGGTAGGTTGCGGCGGCGTACTTGGCCGTGCCGCCCCAGCCGCAGCCAATGTCCAGCAGGCGCAT
>CAZUBS010000231.1:3027-4247 GCA_964618595.1 uncultured Desulfohalobiaceae bacterium | reverse complement strand
GAAACCCCCACTAGACCCTGAACCTAGCGTGTCTACCAATTCCACCACTTCGGCGCGGCCAAACTACTTAAACCAGTCGCTGGCGCTTGGCAAGCCCTTTTTACACCGGGTTTGGTGATTTTTTCAAGGGCCGGCAAGGGTGGGCGAATGGGTATAGGCCGTGAAGGGGGGAGAATACCTCAAGTTGGAAGGAAAGGCCTGGAGAAGTTGAATGCTGGGGAAAAGGCTGAAGCAGTGGACCAAGTGGACGTAGTGGACCGAGTTGACAGGTGGACGAAGTGGACGCGCTTGGGCCGTCGGCACGGATAGCCGCCGGCCCCCTCCATTTTTCTTGCCCGTCCACGAGGTCCACTTCTTGTGCCTTTGTCCATTAGGTCCACTCCGTCCACAGGGCCTGCTTTCACCCTGGAGCCAGCGGGTATCAGTGTCTTCCAGCCTTTTCTTCGAGCTTCCAGCTTCGAGCTTTCTCGGGGCTGGCGATGAAGGACCGTAGCCGGTCCAGTGAACAGTCAAAGGCATGGGTTTCACTTTCACAGTTGCCCCCTGGAATGCCGCAACCGTAGCTCATTGAAGGCACCGGCATTTTCCGTTAGGGTGTGCTGCTTTCCGGCCGTTTCTCACGACCGGCTGCTGTCTTTTGGAGGCTCAATCACCATGCTGGTCGCCCAATCGCTCGAACCATTTGCCACGCTGGTGCAACCCGGCGCCTGCGTGACCATCGGCAACTTCGACGGCGTGCACACCGGCCACCAGACCCTGCTCAAGCGCGTTTTGGCCAAGGCCCGGGAGCAGGGGCTGGCCAGTGTGGCCATCACCTTCGACCCCCACCCCCTGCGGGTGCTCCAGGGGAGCTCCCCGCCCTTTATCACCCTGACCGCCCAGAAGCTGGAGATCATGGAAGGCCTGGGGCTGGACGGGGCCTACTGCCTGCCCTTCAGCCGCGACGTGGCCAGGCTCGAGCCAGAGGAGTTCGTGCGCACCTACATGATCGAGGGCCTGAACATGAAGGAGCTGGTCATCGGGTACGACTATGCCTTTGGCAAGGAGCGGCGCGGGGACTTCCACATGCTGCGCGAGCTGGGGGAGAAGCACGGCTTCGGCGTGGAGCAGATCCCGCCCGTGGTGGTGGACGGCGCCGTGGTCAGCTCCACCCGCATCAGGGAGCTGGTGCAGCAGGGCAGGGTGGAGGAGGCCCGGCCCCTGCTCGGGCGGTGCTACCG
>CAZUBS010000231.1:0-2927 GCA_964618595.1 uncultured Desulfohalobiaceae bacterium | reverse complement strand
TGGTGCAGCAGGGCAGGGTGGAGGAGGCCCGGCCCCTGCTCGGGCGGTGCTACCGCGTGGTGGGCCAGGTGGTGCGGGGGCGCAACCGCGGGGCCCGTCTGCTCGGTTTTCCCACGGCCAACCTGGCCCTTTCGGACGAGCTCTTCCCCAAGCCCGGTGTCTATGCGGTCTGGGCCGAGCACCAGGGCAGATTCCACCCCGCCGTGGCCAACATCGGCTACAACCCCACCTTTGGCAACGGCGTGCTCTCGGTGGAAGTGCACATCCTGGAGTACGCGCAGGACATCTACGGCCAGGACCTGCGGGTGCACTTCGTGGCCAGGCTGCGCTCGGAAAAGAAGTTTGCCGGGGTCGAGGAGCTCATGGCCCAGATCCACCGCGACATCGCCAAGGGACGTGAGCTGCTCGCAAAGCCCGGCAACCAGCCGCGCACCCCCGCCGCGGGCTGAGGCTTTCCCCGGGCAGACAACAGACTGCGGCCATGATCTTCTTCCGCCCGTTTCTCCGACTCTGGCACGAAGCCCTGCGGACCTACCGCACCATCAGCGCAGCCCGCCTGCTGGTGCTGGGCGTGGCCGTGGGCATTCTCTCGGGACTGGCGGCTATCGCCTTTTTCTTCGGGGTGGAAGCCCTGCGCCACCTCTTCCTGAATGTCCTGGCCGGTGTGGACCTGCCAACGCCTGCCGGGGAGAGCCTGTTCCACGGCGAACCCGGTCCGTCCCGCCGCTGGGTCATCCCCGTGCTGACCACGGCGGTGGGGCTGTTCACCGGGTGGCTGGTGGTCCGGTTCATCCCCGAGACCAGGAACAGCGGCACCGACGGCACCGATGCCATGATCAAGTCCTTCCACCAGCAGTCCGGGGTGATGCGCCCCATGGTGCCGCTGATCAGGTGCGCAACCTCCGTGCTGACCATAGCCTCGGGCGGGTCCGCCGGCCGGGAGGGCCCCATCTCCCAGCTGGGCGGGGGCATCGGCTCCTTCCTGGCCACGCGCCTGGGCCTGTCGGCCCGGGAGCGGCGCATCCTGCTGCTCACCGGCGCGGCCGGCGGCCTGGGGGCCATCTTCCGCGCCCCCCTGGGCGGGGCCCTGACCGCGGTGGAGGTCATCTACCGGGAGGACTTCGAGGCCGAGGCCCTGCTGCCCGCGGTCATCTCCTCGGTGGTCTCCTACTCCCTGTTCACCCTGGTATACGGCACCGAGCCCATGTTCGGCATCCCCCGCTTCGGCTTCCACGACGCCAGGGAGCTCATCTTCTACGTGGCCCTGGCCCTGGTCTGCTCCCTGGCCGGCTGGTTCTACGTCAAGGCGTTTTACGCCATCAAGTACCGGGTCTTCGAGCCCCTGCACCAGAAGATCGGCACCGTCTGGACCATGGCCCTGGGCGGGCTGCTCATGGGCTCGATCGGCATGGTCTTCCCGGCGGTGCTCTCCGGCGGCTACGGCTGGCTGGAGCTGGCCATCCTGGGCAAGCTCTCCTTTGCCATGATGATCGGCATCGCCATCGGCAAGACCATCGCCACCTCCATCACCCTGGGCTCGGGCATGAGCGGGGGCATGTTCGCCCCGGCCCTGTTCGTGGGGGGCATGAGCGGCGGGGCCGTGGGCACCCTGGCCTCCAGGTTCTACCCTGACGTGGTCCTCCACCCCGGGGGCTACGTGCTGGTGGGCATGGCCTCCTTTTTCGCCGGGGTGGCCAACGCCCCCATCGGCCCCCTGATCATGGTCTGCGAACTGACCCAGGGCTACGGCCTGCTGGCCCCGCTCATGCTCGCCTCTGCCGTGTGCCTGGTGGTCAACCGCAATGTCTCCCTGTACGAGAACCAGGCCGACAACAAGTTCGACTCCCCGGCCCACATCGACGACATGACCATCAACGTGCTCGAGGGGCTGCAGGTCAAGGACTTCTTCCAGGCCGGAAGCGTGACCACCATGCAGGAGGACCTGCGCTTCAACGAGATCCTGGACATCATCACCAACTCCAACGAGCTCTTTTTCCCCGTGGTCAACGCAGACCGGGAGATCACCGGGATCCTGGCCGTGCAGGACATGCGCAAGGTCCTGTTCGAGCAGTTCCTGTGCGACCTGCTCCTGGCCAAGGACGTGGCCAGGAAGCCGGCCCTGCTCTTCCCCGAGGACGACCTGTACACCGCGCTTCTCAAGTTCGTGGACACCGACTACGGCCAGATCCCGGTGGTGGACCAGGACGACCCCTCCAGGATCCTGGGCCTGCTGGCCCGGGAGGACGTGTTCACGGCCTACAAGGACTCCCTCCAGCGCATGAAGGATGCAGGCCGTTGAAAAATCCCCGCTGGACTGCCCTCCGTAGCACCTTGTTGGCGTGGTAAAGCGCGCAATACCCGGACCTCCCCACTCATTCCTTCAGCCCTTCAGCCTGTGCATTCTGCACATCACGCTTTGTTCTGCAGACAATGCGTCGACATTGCTGACTTTTATCCTTTTCTCTTCCTTTCCATTTCCGAGATGCAGCACAAATACCGATCTTGTGCTGCAGTTAATACGGTACTAAAAATTTCAATTTTTGCAGTGACTTAAAGCCTGTCATGCAGTTGGCATGCTCCTTGTTACAGGGGACGCTTGTATCACCTGCGATCCCTGTAGGCGGACACCAGTCCGTGGATCCCTTTACCTTCTGATCCTCAGGAGAGCTGCATGCTGCACCGCACCCTGCCCGTATGTCTCCTGGCCCTGCTCTGGGCCGCAAATCTTTTCGCCGCACCCGACACTGTCTTCGGTCCGGCCAGGTTTGAACGCTCCACCGGCACGCCCGAGACCTTCAGCGAGACCTTCACCGCCCGGCCCGGCCCGGCAATGCTCAGGCTGGTCAACGGCAGCGCAGAGGAAACACACCCTACCGGACGGCTGAGCAGCGCCACAGTGACCCTGAACGGGGACACCGTCCTGGACA
>CAZUBS010000230.1:0-4261 GCA_964618595.1 uncultured Desulfohalobiaceae bacterium | reverse complement strand
GGTCGTAGCCCTGCGCGTACATCTGGGCGGCCAGTCCAAGCTGCGGGAGGTTGGACTGCCAGCTGGCCTGGCGGGCTTTCTCGCGTGCGCGCGCGAAGACCGGGAACAGGATGGCCGCCAGAATCGCGATGATCGCGATGACAACCAGCAGTTCGATGAGCGTGAAGCCTTTCTTCAAGGTGGGTCCTCCTAGGGTTCGAGCATGGTGTGTGAGGCGCTACAATACGCGAACGTCGCGTTCGAGGTCAACCCCCCGAAGCCGGAAGCCGGATTCGGGCGGCGCGAGCGCCTGAGCGCGTTGCGCGCGCTTCAGGTCCCCGGCGGAAAGTCCTCGGGCATCCACCCCGGCAGATCGGCGATCGATCCCCGAGCTTCTTCGCTGGTCGGAACACCCCATGCCTCAAAGAACGGCCCGAGGTCGCGCCCGACCTGCCGCGAGAAGCGTACCATCCACTGATCCCGCTTCTCGCTGTCGCTCCTGGGCCGCTGGTCATCAGGCAGGGCGCGGTACTCCGCAAACACCGCCGTGAAGGCGTCCCAGCCGAAGGCCTGCTGCAGTTGCACGTACATGCGCAGCGCGAGGAACGGATCGCGCTTCCGGCGATCGAAGGGCGCGCCGTCGGCGAAGTATTCCTGGGGCTTCTCGGCGGCCTTCTGGCCGCTCAGCCCCCGGTGGGAGGTGCACATGTCCTTGCCGCAGGGCGTGTCGAAGACGTAGAGCGTGAAGAGGTTCACCGTGACCTCACCCGCTCCGCCGAAGGTCCAGTCGCCGCTCTGGTGCATGTGGCCCATCTCGTGAAAGAACCCCCAGTCGCCCTCGGTCAACAGGTGCTCGTAGTCCACAAGCCGCTCGGCCGTCACCGCGGGCACCATGATCGGGTAGCCCGCGTGCATCCAGCCTGCCGAGATCTGCACGTCGGCGCAGTAGCGCAGAGGCCGGTCGCGCTCGCGGCTCGGGTAGGCCGCGAGGTCGGCGTTAAGGTCCATCACGCGGTCCCACAGCCGCAGCAGAGGTCGCGGGTCGTCGAGGCCCCGCACGACCTCGGAGGGGACGGTCAGGGTCACCTTGTGCGCGGCCAGTTCCGCGCGTGGGGCGGCCAGTCCGCGAATGCGCGCGATCCACTCATCGACCTCGGTCTCGCCCAGCACGAACAGCGGCGCTTCCACGGCCCCCCGCACAGTCACGTTGATCGCATCGAGTTCACAGTCCGGCGGCACCGTGATGTACACGAGGCCGCCGAAAGCGTTCGCGGCCTGCGTGACGGGCGCCTTCATGGCGAATTGTCGGCTGATCTCCGGCACGCGGCGCCACTCGGACTTGTGCCACAGGCGGTCGGTGCAGGATCCGATCCGCACACCGAGGCCCGCGGCCTCCACGCCATCGGCCAACCGCACCTCGACGATCTCCCCGGGCGGCGCGTAGAGGCCGGTGCTCTTCCAGCCCCCGGTGGAGCAGTCCATGCCCATCCCCCGCTCACCCCCAGGCCCCTCCCCCGGGCCCACGCCCCGCCCGGGCGCGGAAAAGACGCTGTCCTTCTACGAGCACCTGCTGGGCGGCATCTGCGCGGACCCCAAGCTGGTGGGCACCCCCCTGGACGACCACATCGTGCACCGGGGGGACGGGGTGTTCGAGACCATGAAGGGGGTTGAGGGGAGGTTCTATCAGCTCGACCAGCACCTGAAGCGCCTGCTGAACTCCTGCAGGACCATCTTCCTCACGCCGCCCATCCGCAGCCAGGACCTGCGCGGGCTGGTCCTGGAGGTGGCCGCTGCCGCCGGCACGAGCGCGGGGCTGCTCTCCGTGTTCGTCGGCCGGGGGCCGGGGGGGTTCACGACCGATTACCGGGAGTGCCCCCAGGCCAGCCTCTACGTCGTGGCCCGCAGGTTCCAGGGCAAGCCCGAGTCATTCCGGGAGCAGGGGGTCACGGCCTTCAAGAGCACCACCCCGGCCAAGCAGTGCTACCTGTCCAGGATCAAGAGCGTGGACTACCTGCCCAATGTGCTCATGAAGCGCGAGGCCGTCATCAAGGGGTATGATTACCCCTTCTGCTTTGACGACGACGGTTTCCTGGCCGAGGGGGCCACAGAGAACATCTGCATCCTGAACCAGGAAGGCCAGCTCATCGTGCCCGAGCTGCGCAACGCCCTGCCCGGGACAACCCTGCTCCGTGGCCTGGAGCTGATCAAGGATGAACTCCCGGTCTACTTCCAGCCCGTGCGGGAGGATGCCGTCTACCTGGCCCGGGAGGTCATCCTCATGGGCACCACCATCGATGCCTTGAACGTTGTGCGCTACAATGACAAGCCCATCCACGACGCCCGGCCCGGAGATGTGGGTCGCAGGCTGCGCGAGCTGCTCGTCAGGGACCAGCTGGAGAACGGGGTGGTGGTGGGGGCTGCGCGTCAAACGGACTGTTGAAGGCGTCGCGTCCAAGGATTTCAGTGTCAATTTGATAGGATTTTGTAAGGCCTTAAAAAATTAAGAGTTTCGTCCCTTTGGGACGAGGTACTTTTTTGCTGGTCCGAAGAAAAGGATGAGGGATGAAGGATAAAGGATAAAGGATGAAATAAAGACAGCAAAGACGATAAATATGAACTTTTCAATTCATCCTTCATCCTTTTGACTTCATCCTTAAAATTAACCCCGGCCGATTCCACAAAGGCTTCCTCCGGGCCTGGCGGGACCGCAGCAAGGCCCAAAGGCAAAAGACTAAAAGGCAAAAAATCCGAAAAAAAGTCATCCTCAACCCGAGGCTGAATTCTCCAACCTTCGAACTTCGAACTTCCTCTTCCCTTCTTCGAACTTTCTTGCTTCCAGCTTCCAGCTTCGAGCTTCCAGCTTCAATTTACGTGAGGGTTTGCCCTTGGTGAAGCAACGCAGTCCCACCTTCGCACAAGGCTAGGGAGGGCAGCCCAGCGGGGAGTTTTCAACGACCTGTCAGGCCTGCCGTTTTTTCAAGGGAGCCCTGTCCGCACCGTGGCTGTGGGGGACTGTGCCCAGGGGGTGGGCGTGGACGTGCTCGTGCAGTGCGGACATGGGGCTGGGCAGGAGCGCGCCGTCCTGCATGGCCGCCAGGGAGTCGGCCGTCTCTCTCAGAAAGTCGTAGTCGTGCGAAACCAGGACCGAGGGGAGGCTCAAGTCCTGGAGGATGTGCACCAGCCGGTGCCTGGTTGCCTCGTCCAGGTCGTTGGTTGGCTCGTCCAGGAGCAGCACCTCGGGCTCCATGGCCAGGATCGTGGCCAGGGCCACCAGCTTTTTTTCCCCTCCTGAGAGCCGGTAGGTGACCCGGTTCCCGTATCCCTCAAGCCCCAGCCGTTGCAAGGTGGTCGTGGCAACCTCCAGTGCCGACTGGGGATCCTTGCCCAGATTGAGAGGCCCGAAGGCCACGTCGTCGATGACCGTGGGGCAGAAGAGCTGGTCGTCGGGGTTCTGGAACAGGAAACCGATGCGCCGGCGGGCCGCGGCAAAGTCCTTTTCCGTGCGCATGTCACTCCCAAAGAGCCGGATATCGCCTTTGTCCGGAGGGACCAGTCCCATGAGGCAGTGCAAAAGGGTCGTCTTGCCGCTGCCGTTGGGTCCGATGATGCCAAGCCGTTGTCCCGGCGCGAGGCTGAAGCCGAGGTCGTCCAGCACGGTACGCTCCCCATAGGTCAGGGTCAGGCCCTGCACCCGGATGAGCCTGGTTTCAGACATGGCTGCTTCTCCTCCACAGCTCGAAGACGATGAGCGTTGCGGTCAGGACCATGCAGGCCAGTCCAAAAACCACATCCCGTGAGGTCAGGCTGAACTCGGTCAGGCTGTAGAACCTGCCCTTGAACCCCCGGCAGCGCATGGCCTGGTGGACCCGTTCGGCGCGGTCGAAGCTCCTGACGAAGAGCATGCCCAGCAGGTGCCCGTAGCTGCGGTAGGTGTGCAGGTTGGTGCGCGGCCTGAAGGCCCTGGTCTTCATTGCCCGGCGCAGGCGCAGGTACTCCTGCTCGATGTCGTAGCTCTCGTCGCCAATCTGCATGGTGCACAGCGCGCCAAGGCCTTGCGTGATGAGTTGGTTCGGCGCTTTGGCCTGGAATTTAATGGTGTTGGCGGAGTAGGAGTCGTCGCCTTCGTCCATCATGTCAATCACCGACTCGTCCGAAAGCATCTCCTCGCCCTTGCTGCCCGCCAGGTGCCTGAACGAGAGCACCGCGGCAAGCTTGCCCTTGTCGAGGAAGTTGGGGCCGTACTCATGCGCGGAGTTGGCCAAGGTCCGCGGAATGTTCTCGC
>CAZUBS010000229.1:0-4266 GCA_964618595.1 uncultured Desulfohalobiaceae bacterium | reverse complement strand
GGCAATGGCGTACCAGGGGTTGATGACCAGGGCCTGGGGGGTCGTGATCTGGCAGTAGTTTCCCCAGGTCAGGATCGAGGTCTTGAGGGCGGGGGAGGTCACGGCATAGGGGGCTGCACCGACGATCATGCCGATGATCCCCCACAAGGCGTCGACCCGTCCCTCGCCGAGGGCCCCGGCCGAGGTGCCCGGGCAGTAGCCGAACAGCCCCCAGCCCACGCCGAAGATCAAGCCGCCTATGATCACCGGCCCGAGGATGGTCGGCTTGACGCTCAGTGCGACCAGCTCGAACTCGAGCAGCAGGTAGACCCCCACGGCGGCCACGACCACGCTGGTGAGCATGAACTTGAGGATGGTCATGTCCCGCAGGCGCAGGGCGCCGAGCTGCTTGTCGTACCGGATGACCCGGGCGCGTTGCAGGAAAAAACCGAACAGGACGCCGGTCAGGAGGCCGTAGATGAGCTGGCTCATAGTGTCCCTCCCTTGGGCCCCCAGTGGGCTTTCCCATAAATGATTCGGGCGGTGATCGTCCCGCCGACAAAGAAGCAGATCAGGGCGATGTACCCGGAAACAGCCAGCTGGAGCGAACCGCTCAGCCCGTGTCCGCTGGGTCAGCCCCCGGCCAGCCGCGCTCCGTACATGACCAGTATCCCGCCGATGAACCCTGTCGCTCCCCGCCTGGCCAGGGAGGGGCCGAAGCGTTCCCGCCAGGAGTCGGCAATGGGCTGGATCTTGAAGGAGCCGGACATGAGTGAGGAGAGCAGCGAGCCCATGAATATTCCGGCCACGAACATCCACTGCCAGTCAATGGAAACTTTTCCTGCAAAATAGTCCAGTTGCTGCACCCGCTCCGGACTGAAGATCGATTCGATCAGGCCGGCGGAGCGGACGAATGAGGTCGAGGCGCCGAAGTACTTGCCCACGAACCAGATGGAAGCGATCATGAGCAGCCCGGTCAGGGCCCCGGCCAGATAGGGGTTCCATCTGCCCTTGTCATCCTGCATGGTTCCTCCTCGGTGAAGCGTGCTGCGAAAGGGGCCTACTTGTCAAAGGCCATGTCCACCTTCCACTCCTCCCAGACCTTGCCGACCAGGCCCGGACCCGGGGTGAGGGTCTTTTTGCCGGGGCGCCAGCCAGAGGGCGTGGCCTGGGAGCCCTTGCTCCCACGCACCAGCTGAAAGGCCTGGATCTGGCGCAGGGTTTCGGAAACGTTCCGTCCCACCGGGGGGGAAAGGACCTCGTAGCCCTGGATCACCCCGTCCGGGTCGATCAGGAAGCGGCCCCGGACGTCCACACCGGCGTTGGGGTCGTAGACACCATAGATTTCCCCGACCTTCCCCCCCCCGTCCGAAAGCATGGGAAAGGGGACGGTGCCGGCTGAGATCATCTTGGACAGCTCGTGGTCCACCCACATCTTGTGCACGAACATGCTGTCCACGCTCATGGACAGGACCTGCACACCCAGCTTTTCGAACTCGGGGTTCATCTCGGCGACCGCCGAGATTTCAGTGGCTCAGACAAAGGTGAAGTCGCCGGGGTAGAAGCAGAGGCTGACCCATTTCCCGAGATACTCGGACAGCCTGACCGACACGAACTCTCCGTTGAAGTATGCTGGGGCCTCGAAATCCGGGGCCTTCTTTCCGACCATGACCATGGCTGCGCCTCCTTGTGGGGCTTGCGGTGAGGGTTTTGGGGCCGTTTCCGTGGCCGGGGGCTCCCCGACCACGCCGCCGGTTGGCCTGGCGCAGCCGACATCCTTTTTTTCCGGCATGATTTTTCCTCCTGGTTTCAGATCGTCTCTGCAGGGTATCGATTTGGATCAGGAATATCTATACCGGAATGTGGTTTGGTTGTGAAACGGCTTTTTCGAAATCGTTACAAGCCATGGATGGAAAGAATCATGCGGAGGGGGTGTGGAATTCAGGAAGTGCGGTTGTTTGCCAAAGAGATCGAGGGAGTATGTTGCACGTGCCCCCTTCTCACCTGATCATGAACCGGAGAGGGCCTGGCGGAGTTTGAGCGCCAGGGGGTGTCTGGTAAAGGGTTTCTCGATGAAGTTGATGCCCTCCTCGAGCACCCCGTGGTGGGCGATGACATTGGCGGTGTAGCCGGACATGAACAGGCATCTGATCTCTGGCCGCAGCGGCTTGATCCGCTCCAGTAGCTCCCGTCCGCTCATCTCCGGCATGACCACGTCGGTCAGGAGCAGGTGGATCTCCCCGTGATGCTCCCTGGCCAGCTTGATGGCTTCTCCGGGGCTGCCGGCTGCCAGCACGGTATACCCCAGGCTCTGGACCTGTTCACGGCACAACGCAAGCACCGCGGGCTTGTCTTCGACGATCAGCACGGTCTCGGTGCCGGTGGGTGTCTCTACAGGGGCGGATTGCGGTTCGTCCCCCCCATTCTCTTCTTTATGCCGGGGCAGGTAGATTCGGAAGGTCGAGCCTTTTCCGGGCTCGCTGTAGACATTGATGAAGCCATCGTTCTGTTTGACGATGCCGTAGACCGTGGACAACCCCAGGCCGGTGCCCTTGCCCGACTCCTTGGTGGTGAAGAAGGGCTCGAAGAGCCGCTCCTGGGTCTCCTGGTCCATGCCGCAGCCGTCGTCGCTGAAGGCCAGGAGCACGTACTCGCCGGTGATGCAGTCCGCGTGCCGGTCGCAGTAGGCCTGGTCAAAGACCACGTTTTCCGTCTCGATGGTCACCCTGCCCACGCCGGCGATGGCGTCCCGGGCGTTGACCACCAGGTTGGCCAGGATCTGGTCCAGCTGACTCGGATCCATCTTGACCTTCCAGAGGCCGTGGGCGGGCATCCAGGCCAGGTCGATGTCCTCGCCGATCAGGCGGCCGAGCATCTTGAGCAGGCCGGTCACGGCCTCGTTGAGGTCCAGCACCTTGGGCGCGATGGTCTGCTTGCGGGCAAAGGCCAGGAGCTGGCGCACCAGGCCCGCGGACTGCCGCCCGGCGTTCAGGATCTCCTGGATCTTGGGCCTTTGCGGCGCGTCGGGCGAAAGCTCGGCAAGCACCAGCTCGGCATACCCGTTGATGACGCTGAGCATGTTGTTGAAGTCGTGGGCCACGCCTCCGGCCAGGCGGCCCACGGCCTCCATCTTCTGGGCCTGGACGAGCTGCGCCGCCAATGTTTCCTGTTCGGCCTGGGCTTTGCGCTGCTCGGTGACGTCGATGGTGTAGCCAGCGAGCAGGTTTTTGCCTCCGAGGAAGATCGGGAACTTGATAGTGGTGAAGTGGCGGCCGTCAAACTCCTCCTCCAGGTGGAGGATCTCCCCCTTGGACACAACGGCCCAGTCATCGGCCGTGATCTTGGCGGCGAATTCGGGCGGAAACAGCTCCTGCATGGTCTTGCCGGCCATCTGCGACCCCGGGACACCGATCATGTCCTGGTAGTTCTCGCTGGCCCTTATGACGCGGCTTTCGGTGGGCGTGACCTCCTTGATGAACGCGTAGACCGGAGAGTGCCGGATGAAGGCGGAGAGGAGCTGGTTGCTTTCCCGCAGGTCGTGCTCGGCCTGCTTGCGTTCGGTGATGTCGCGCGCGAAAACCAGGGCGCCTTCCCGGCCATTGTAAGTCAGGGGCACCGCAGAGACCTCGACCGGAACCTCGCTGCCGTCCAGGCGGAGATAGGTCTGCTCCATGGCGGGGACCGGTTTCTTCTCCACGAAGAGCAAGTGGATGCGCTCCTGTATGGCCTGGCGCAGGTCCGGGTGGAAGCGGTCCATCACCGGCATCCCCAGGAGTTGCTCCTTTGAGGGGGCTCCAAAGAGGCGCAGGGCTGCTTCGTTCAGATAGGCGAAGCACTGATCCGTCTGCACGAAGACCGCATCGGGCGCTCCCTCCACCAGGGAGCGGAACTGCTGCTCGCTGCGGCGCAGCTCGGCCGTGCGCCGGGCCACCTGCCGGCGCAGGGACCAGGACCAGAACAGGATGGCCAGCAAAAGCAGCAGCAGGGGCAGGACGACCAGGGCCACATACCGGGCCACAGTGGCCGGGTCGAGTGGGAAGTCCTCGTAGACCCCCATCCACTTCTCGCGGATGCGCCGGTACTCGCCGGTCTCCTCGATCACCCGCAATCCCTCGCCGAACTGGGCCAGGAGTGCCCTGTGGGAGCCTGGCACGGCATAGCAGTACTCTGGGGAGAGCAGCGGGGTCTGGGCAACCACCAGGGAGTCCCAGCCGTTGGCATCGATCCAGTACAGGGCGGTCAGGCGGGACACCAGGGCCACGTCATGGTGTCCCTCGTACAGCTCGC
>CAZUBS010000228.1:2482-4273 GCA_964618595.1 uncultured Desulfohalobiaceae bacterium | reverse complement strand
CTAGTTTGAGGTACTCGGGTAGCCCTCCCTCCAGGAGGGTTCACCATGTTTGCAGAAGAAATCTTTGCCTTGGGTCTGGGGCTTACGCCTCCCTGGAAAGTCATGAGCCAGCATCTCGATACCGATAAAACGCCCAGCGTGCTCCACCTTGAGATCGGAGCCGAGCGGGGGGCCGAGTATCCGTGCCCCGAGTGCGGCGCCTTGTGCAAATCCCACGACTTCAAGGAGTACACTTGGCGGCACCTCAATTTCTTCCAGCATCACTGCTACCTCACCGCCAAGGTCCCCAGGATAAAATGCCCCGAGCATGGCATCAGGAGGGTGAAGGTGCCGTGGACCCGGGAAGGAAGCCGCTTCACGCTTCTCTTTGAGCAGGTGGTCATGTCCCTTGTCCGGGAGATGCCGGTCAGCGCCGTGGCCAGGCATGTCGGGGTCACGGACAAGCGGTTGTGGCGCATTGTCCACCACTATGTGTCCAAAGCCATGGAGGGTCTTGATCTGAGCGATCTCAAGGCCATCGGCCTGGATGAAACCTCCTCCAAGCGCCGGCACAAGTACATCACCGTGTTCATTGATCTTGACCGGACAGAACGGCCCGTGGTTTTCGCCACCCCCGGCAAAGGCAAGGAATGCCTGCAGGCCTTCTGTGCGTTCATCGAGACCCACGGAGGCCATCCGGACAATATCTGCGAAGTCGTATGCGACATGTCCCCGGCCTTCCTCTCTGCCGTGAAGAAAAACTTCTCCTCGGCAGAGGTCACGGTGGACTGGTTTCATGTGGTCCAGCTTTTCACCAGTGCTGTGGACTCGGTCAGGAGGCTCGAAACAAAGCAAAGAAAGCTGCCCAGGAACACTCGGTGGACAGTGCTCATGGCCCAGGAACGTGACCGGACGGTTGGCCAGGAAGAAGCTCTCCGTGAGCTGGTCGAAGGCGGTTATGCCACAGCCAAGGCCTACCGCGTCAAAGAGCTCCTGCGCTGGATCCGCAAGGCTGAAACCAAGCGAGCGGCCCAATGGCGCGTCACAAGCTTCCTCAGGCATGCCGCGGAATACGCTGGCGAATCCCCCTTGCTCGAACCCGTGCGCAAGGCTCTGGCGACCTTTGAGAGGCATCTGCCGCGTATCCTTCATCGTTGGCAATCCCTGCATACCAACGCCAGGCTGGAAGGCTTCAATGGCCTGTTCCAGGCAGCACGGGCAAGGGCTAGAGGGTACCGGAACGTGGAGAACTTTATTGCCATGGTCTACCTGATCGCAGCACCGATTCAGGAGTTGCTTGAAACTTCATGAATTCCACACAAAACGTCGAAGAACCAGTATCTTTGAGCCGCATGTGCCTCAGCCTTCAGCCTTCCCCCGGTTGCGGATGATCAGGCCGTCCAGGAAGCGGCGCAGGATCTGGTCGCCGCACTCCTTGTAGTTTCTGTGGCCCTCCTTGCGGAACAGGGCGCTCAGCTCGTGCCTGGAGATCTCGAAGTCAGCCAGCCGGAAGATCTCCAGCATGTCCTCCTCCTTGAGGTTGCAGGCGATGCGCAGCTTCTTGAGGATGTCGTTGTTGGTCATGGGTGGTCCTGTGGTGTGTTTTGGGTTCTCTCGCACAGTGGGGTTCAGAAAGGCAAGGGGGGTGGACGTGGTGGACGTGGTGGACGAAAGGCAGGGAGTGGACCTTGTGGACACCCCAAGAGAAAGAGAGCGGATCTCCTTCTTAAGCCGTCCACTCCGTCCACAACGTCTTCTCCCCCCCCGACCAGGGCAACGGCAAACCCGGAAGCCGTTCAAAAAACCTTGCTT
>CAZUBS010000228.1:0-2382 GCA_964618595.1 uncultured Desulfohalobiaceae bacterium | reverse complement strand
TCCCCCCCCGACCAGGGCAACGGCAAACCCGGAAGCCGTTCAAAAAACCTTGCTTGGTCTTCCCCCGAAACCCATGCTAAAACGTTCCCGGTCAAACTGACCAGGAGGGAAGGCCCTCCCAGGTCAGCAGCAAACATCAGGAGGCTGACGGCATGGCCCTGCGCATGGTCGAGATCGTCTTTGCCGAGTCCGAACGGGAGGCCCTGCTGGGCATGCTCGAGGAGCACGAGAGCGACCCGGACATGATCCTGTGGATCGCCCCCCTGGACGGGGAGCGTCTCTCCCTGAAGATCGTCATGGAGGTGCACGAGACGGAAAGCGTGCTCGACGTGGTGGAACGGCGCTTGGCCTTCAAGCCCGAAAAGTACAGGGTTGTGGTCTCCCCGGTGTCCGCCACCATCCCCCGGCTGGAGGCCTCGGAACCCGAAGAGGAGGCCGAGGCCCCGGAGCAGGCCCCGGAGCAGGGCACCAACCGGAACCGCATGCGCATCAGCCGGGAGGAGCTCTACGCCAATGTTCGGGACATGGCCAAGAACAGCCCTGTCTTCGTGGTCCTGGTGGTCCTGTCCTCGATCATCGCCGCCATCGGCCTGATGCGGGACAACGTGGCCATCATCATCGGGGCCATGGTCCTGGCCCCGCTGCTGGGACCAAACGTGGGGCTGTCCCTGGCCGCCACCCTGGCAGACGGTGACCTGGGCCGGGAGTCCCTGGGCACCTCCCTGACCGGCAGCGCAGTGGCGGTTGTTGTGGCCCTGGCCATCGGCCTGGTGTTCCGGGTGGACCCCGAGATCGGGCAGCTGGCCTCGCGCACCGTGATCACCACCTCGGACATCGCCCTGGCGCTGGTGTCCGGAATAGCGGGCATCCTGGCCGTGACCCAGGGCGTGCCCACGAGCATGGTCGGGGTCATGGTGGCCCTGGCCCTTTTGCCCCCCCTGGTGGCCTTCGGCCTGTTCCTTGGCTCGGGCCTGTGGGCCGCGTCCCTGGGCGCGGGGTTGCTCTTTCTGGGCAACATCATCTGCCTCAACCTGGCCGGGGTGCTGACCTTCCTGGTGCAGGGTGTCCAGCCCCTGGCCTGGTGGAAGAAGCAGCAGGCCAGGAAGACCATCCAGAAGGTGGTCCTGCTCTGGGGGGCTTTGCTGGCCGCCCTGCTGGCAGTGGTCGTCTCCCACGCCCTGTTCTGAGGAGGGTGGGACCAAGCCCGGACCGTGTGGTGAAAGAGAAAATAATGTGGTCCAAAACAGACGGAAAACCGATAGATGAGCAAGCACGTCAAACAACAGGCCGCCATGGCCCTGGCCATCGTCAACGCCCTGCCGGACATCGTGTTCGTGCTGGACTCCCGCGGCAACTACGTGGAGGTCATGGGCGGCAACGAACGTTCCCTGTACGACAGCGGGAGCTTCCTGAGGGGGAGAAACCTGTTCGACATCCTGCCCGGGGAGCGGGCGGAAGCCTTTCTCAGGACCATTCAGCAGGCCCTGGAGACCGGGTCGCTGCAGACCATCGAGTACGATCTGGCCTCTGTGGAGTGCGACGCAAGCGGCAGGGACGGGCCCAGCGGTCCCCAGTGGTTCGAGGGGCGGGTCTTCCCCATCGAGGCTGTTTCAGGACCCGGGCAGAAGGACCTGGTGGTGTGGGTGGCGGTCAACATCACCGGTCGCAAGCAGGCCGAGCAGGAGCGGGAGCGGCTCATCCGGGAGCTCAGACAGGCCACGGCCGAGGTCACGACCCTGCAGGGCATCATCCCCATCTGCTCCCACTGCCACAAGATCCGGGACGACCGGGACATCTGGAACCGGCTCGAAGCCTACATCCAGGAGCACTCCCAGGCCTGCTTCAGCCACAGCATCTGCCCAGACTGCCTGCGGGAGCATTACCCGGAGTTCAGGGGCGGGGAGCGCAGGGGCGGGACCGACAGGGAGGAGTGAGCCCTCTGTCCGGGAAGGACCGTCAACCTCCCGGTCAGGACTCTTTCCGGCCCCGGGGAAACAGCCAGCAGGCCAGGGCGGGCAGGAGGAAGATGGCCCCCAGCATGTTCAACAGGAACATGAAGGTGAGCAGGATCCCCATGTCGGCCTGGAACTTGAGCGGCGAGAAGATCCAGGTGGCCACGCCGATGGCCAGGGTGGCCCCGGTGAAGACCACCCCGTTCCCGGTGCGCCGCAGGGTGGCCCAGTAGGCCTCGCCAATGGGCAGGCCCTGGTCCATGAACTCCTTGAAGCGGCTGAAGATATAGATGCCGTAGTCCACGCCCACGCCCACGCCCAGGGCCACCACCGGCAGGGTGGAGACCTTGAGCCCGATCTCCAGGGCCGCCATCAGGGCATAGGCCAGGATGGAGACCAGCCCCAGGGGGAGCACGATGCACAGGGTGGC
>CAZUBS010000227.1:0-4298 GCA_964618595.1 uncultured Desulfohalobiaceae bacterium | reverse complement strand
CGATCCCGATAGCGATAGCGAAGAACATCTCGTTCGCATCTTTTACATTTGGTCCAGGGAGCAGGTTTGGGAACTGCTCCAATGGGGCGTTTGAACCGGGATGAACCAAAAAAAAGGGCCCCGAAGGGCCCAGGCAACGTACATGAGAAGGAAGTCTCAGGGCATCAGGCCCCGGCCTGCGGCATACGCCCACTCAAACACGCTCATGGGCAAGACGCCCAGCAGCAGGACACAGGCGGCCAGCACGCCGCCCCAGACCAAACTGGTTCGTTTGACCGGCAGCGGCTCCTCTGTTTCCGCATCCTGGGTGTAGGCGTGCCTGGCAAAGCTCCGGTAGTAGTAGACGGAAATGGCCGTGTTGACCGAGGCCACGATGACCAGCCAGTTGTACCCGTGGTCCCAGGCCGCGGTGAGCAGGAACAGCTTGCCGATGAACCCTGCCGTGGGGGGCAGGCCGACCAGGGAGAAGACCGACACCGCCAGGATGAAGGCCAGGGCAGGGGAACGCCTGTGCAGGCCGTTGAGGTCCTTGTACTCCAGGTTCCTGCCGTCGACGGCCACCCGGCAGATGACCCAGAAGCAGGTCAGGTTCATGAGCACGTAGACCAGGGAGTAGAAGGCGGCTGCGGCAAGACCCTTGGGCGTGCCGGCCACCAGCCCCACGATGACGTACCCCGCATGCGCCACCGAGGAGTAGCCCAGGATGCGCTTGAGGTCTTTCTGGGCCAGGGCGGACAGGTTGCCGTAGGTCATGGAAAGCGCGGAGAGGATGGCCAGGATGGTGATGATCTCGTGGCCGGGGTCGAGCATGGCCACCAGGCGGATCAGAATGACCACGGCCCCGAGCTTGGGCAGGGTGGCGATGTAGGTGGCGGTCTCGTTGCTGGCGCCTTCGTAGACATCCGGGCACCAGAAGTGGAACGGGAACAGGGCCAGCTTGTAGAACATGCCGGCCAGGAACATGGTCAGCCCGGCCACGGCCATGGGGGAGTCGGCCCAGGACCAGGACAGCAGGGCGAGATCGGAAAGATAGGTGGTCTGCTGCGCAGCCAGGATGTACGAGAACCCGTACAGGGCAATGGCCGTGGCCACCGCACCGAAGAGGATGTACTTGATGCCCGCCTCGGCCGCCCTGCGGTCCTTGGCCCTGAGGGGAACAAGGGCGTAGAGGCTGTAGGAGGCCAGCTCCAGGGCCAGGTAGATGGTGATCAGCTCTGCTGCCGAGGAGAGCAGCATCAACCCAAAGGCGCTCAGGCACATGAACAGGTAGTAGTCGGAGCGCTTGTCCTCCTCCAGGGTCGGCTGGCGCTGGGCATTGAGCACGGAGATGAACAGGCCCGCACTCACCGCCAGCTTGAAGAACTGCGACAGGCCGTCGAGCTGGTAGGCGTCGAAGAACATCACCCCGCGCCCGCTCATGGCCAGGAAGGTCACGACGATGCCTACCCCGGCGGCGTATGGCAGCCAGGTGATGGATCTGGAGGCATTCCCGCCGAGCAGCGACTGCACGAACAGCACGGCAATAACCAGAAGGAGATAGATCTCCGGGGTGATCAGAGCGAAGTCGATGTTCACGAACGTCTCTCCTGTGTTCTGAAGGCGTTGTGCCTACTCCACATGCTTCTTGACCTCGGACTCAGCCAGCTTCAGAGGCTCGGGCAGGTCCATTCCCGTCTCACCCGCAACGACCACGGTCTGCTGCGACTCGAAATCGGAAAGCAACTTTTCGATGGAGGGATCGATGATATTCAGGGCGATCCTGGGGGCTAGGCCGAGGTAGACGACCAGGACAGCCATGGGGACCAGATAGACCCACTCCCTGATGTTCAGGTCCTTCCAGTTCTTGCCCTTGGGAGACGGCGGCTCCCCCCAGGCCATCTTCTGGGTCAGCCTGAGCATGTAGGCCGCCCCGAGCATGGCACCGGGAATGGCCAGGGCACCGATGACCACGTCGTTGTCAAAGGCGGAGATGAGCACCAGGATCTCGCCCACGAAGCTGTTCAGCCCCGGGAACCCCAGTGAGGAAAGGGCGAAAAGTCCCCAGAATCCCATGAAGGCCGGCAGGAACTTGCCCAGTCCGCGGTTGTCGGCGATCTCCCTGCTGTGACTGCGCTCGTAGACCGCACCGATCATCATGAACATGGCCCCGGTGACGATGCCGTGGTTGAGCATGACCATCAGCGCGCCCTCGACACCGCGCAGGTTGAACATGAAGATGCCCAGGGTGCAGAAGCCCATGTGGGCCACCGAGGAGTAGGCCACCAGCTTCTTGATGTCCTGCTGCCACAGGGATATCAAGCCTCCGTAAATGATCGATGCGATGGAGATGCCGATCATCAGCGGCGCAAAGTAGGTCATGGCGTCCGGGGTGAGGGTCATGCAGAAGCGCAGGAAGCCGTAAGCCCCCATCTTGATCAGCACCGAGGCCAGGATGACCGACCCGGCGCTGGGCGCTTCCACGTGGGCCGCGGGCAGCCAGGTGTGGAAGGGGAACATGGGCACCTTGATGGCAAAGGCCAGCGCCATGGCCAGGAAGGTCAGCATCTGGAAGGTGCGGCCGTAGGTGGTGGCCATCAGGTCTGGGATGTAGAACGTCCCCCCTGCGTAGGAAAAGGCGATCATGGCCACCAGCAGCAGCACGGAGCCGGCCAGGGTGTACAAAAAGAACTTGATGGAGGCATAGCGTCTCCTGGGACCGCCCCATACCGCGATGAGCAGGTACATGGGCACCAGCATGGCCTCCCAGAAGACATAGAAGAGGATGAAGTCAAGGGCCAGAAACACCCCGATGCAGGCGGTGGTCATGAGCAGCAGGCAGAAGTGGAACTCCTTGACCCGTTTCTGGACATAGGTCCAGGAACAGAGCACGCACAGCGGCAGGATGAACACGGTCAGCAGGACCATGAAAAAGCTGATGCCGTCGATGCCCACGGCGTAGCTGAGCCCCCACGCCTCGACCCAGGGGACCTTCTCCAGGAACTGAAAGCCGGTGTTGGCGGGATCAAAGGAGGTCAGCAGCGGAATGGCCAAAGCCATCTCGACGACCGCCACCCCAAGGGTGAACCACCGGACCAGGTTCTCCTGGCGCATGAAGAACAGCGCCACCGCCGCCAGCAGCGGGAAGAAGATCAGGCACGAGAGAACCGGATAGCCGAGCTCATTCATTGTCAATGTTCTCCGTCACGTGCCCCGGGAAGGTATCCCGGGAGCGTTAGTAGAGTCGTCCTTTCTGCTTCAACCCACCAGCCAGACAACCACGAAGACGACCAGGGCCACGACCACGGCACCTGCAAAATAATCGTTCAGCCGGCCTGTCTGGGCCAGGGCGGTTCCACGGCCAGCCTCCCTGGTGTTGTAGGCCGCACCGTCCACAACCCCGTCAATGGCCCTGCGGTCGAAAACATCCGTTCCCAGGGCGGACCACAGCAATCCCCTGAGCCCAACCCAGCGGTACACCTCGGTCCAGATCGAATCTATCCAGGCCAGGGGGTAGCTCACGACCCAGAGGAAGAGCTTCCCGGCCCAGCGGTAGAAGAACTCGAAATCCAGGTTGAGCTGCCTGTGGGGCTTCATGGTCTCGCGCTGCAGGTAGAAGGCCAGGCCGGCAAAGGACAGCAGCAGCAGGGCCTGGGTCACGTGCCACGGTGTCCAGGGATGAAATCTCCCGGCCACCTCTGGATAGGGCAGCAGGGTGTAGAGCATTTGAGGATAGACGCCCTGGGCGATGCACAGGCCGGCACCGATGAACATGGCCACATACATGTTCCAGGGGATGGGGGTCAGCTTTCTCTGCATGTCGTTGGGCTTGCCACCCCAGAAGGCGAAGTAGGGCAGCTTGAGGCCCACGGAGAGGAACGTTCCCACCGCAGCCACCTCCATGCCCAGTCCGAGCAGCACCCGGTGGTCCTCAAAGGCCCCGGCAATGGTCATGGTCTTGGAGACGAAGCCGTTGAACACTGGCCAGCCCGAGATGGAAAGCCCGGCCACCACATAGCAGATCATGACCCAGGGCAGCCGCCCCACGAGCCCGCCCAGCTCGGTCAGCTTGGCCGTGCCCGTGGCGTGCAGCAGGGCCCCGACGCTCATGAACAAAAGCCCCTTGTACAGGATGTGCGCGTAGGCGTGGGCCGCGGCCCCGTTCACGGTCATGTAGGTGCCGATGCCGATGCCCGCCACCATGTACCCCACCTGGGAGACGATGTGGTAGGACAGAATGCGCCGGGCATTGTTCTCCATGGTCGCGTAGACAACGCCGTAGAGCGCCATGAGCACGCCCATTATGGCCAGGAACTCCCACC
>CAZUBS010000226.1:0-4319 GCA_964618595.1 uncultured Desulfohalobiaceae bacterium | reverse complement strand
GCGTGTACACCAACGATCAGATCGTGGTGGAGACGCTGTCGAAGTAGGCTTCCCCTGCTTCAATCGGTATCGCTGTCGGTATCGGTATCGCTATCGATTCGATTGCTGAGAGAGCGTGTTGAGGGGATGAAAAAACTTTCGAAATCGAAATCGGGGGAAAATCTTTGAAAGGCATCGATCCCGATTCCGATACCGATAGCGATAGCGATGGAGAAAATGACCTTACGTTGTACATTCTTTACGGAGGATACATGAGCAGCAACCTGACGCCCCGGGAGATCGTCTCGGAGCTTGACAGATACATCATCGGGCAGCACGACGCCAAGCGCATGGTGGCCATCGCCCTCAGGAACCGCTGGCGCCGCCAGCAGATCGAGCCCGAGCTCAGGGACGAGATCGCGCCCAAGAACATCATCATGATCGGGCCCACCGGCGTGGGCAAGACCGGGGTCGCCCGCCGGCGGGCCAGGCTGGCCGGAGCCCCGTTCCTCAAGGTGGAGGCCACCAAGTTCACCGAGGTGGGCTATGTGGGCCGGGACGTGGAGTCCATGATCCGCGACCTGACCGAGATCGGCGTGAACATGGTCAGGCAGGAGGAGATGGACAGGGTGCGGGTCAAGGCGGAGAAGCTGGCCGAGGACCGGCTGCTGGACCTGCTGCTGCCGCCTCCCCGCCGCGACCAGCGCCCGGTCGCTCCTGGGGTGGAGACCCCTGCCCGGCCTGTTGAGCCGCAGCCCGGGTCCTCCTCCACCAGGGAAAAGTTCCGGGCCATGTGGCGCGAGGGCAAGCTGGACGACAAGCAGGTCGAGGTGGAGGTGCACTCCTCGGGCCCGCGGTTGGAGGTCATGTCCATGCCCGGCATGGAGGACATGGAGATGCAGTTCCAGGACATGTTCAGCAAGATCATGCCCAAGCAGAAGAAGCGCCGCAAAATGAAGGTCAAGGACGCTTACGAGCACCTGGTCCAGCAGGAGTCCGATCGGCTCATCGAGATGGACAAGGTCCAGGACATGGCCCGGGAGCGGGTGGAGCAGAGCGGGATCATCTTCCTGGACGAGCTGGACAAGGTCTGCAGCAAGCAGGACAGCGGCAGGGCGGACGTGTCCCGGGAAGGCGTGCAGCGCGACCTGCTGCCGGTGGTGGAGGGCAGCGTGGTCAACACCAAGTACGGCATGATCAAGACCGACCACATCCTGTTCATCGCGGCCGGGGCCTTCCACTTCTCCAAGCCCTCGGACCTCATTCCCGAGCTGCAGGGCCGGTTCCCCCTCAGGGTGGAGCTCTCGGCCCTGAACAAGGAGGAGTTCTACCGCATCCTGACCGAGCCGAAGAACGCTCTGACCATCCAGTACACGGCCCTGCTCGAGACCGAGGGGGTGGATTTGTCCTTTGCCGACGACGCCCTTCGGGAGATCGCGGCCTTTGCCCAGACCATCAATGACGAGACCGAGAACATCGGTGCCCGCCGCCTCTACACCATCATGGAGAAGCTCCTCTCCGACCTGTCCTTCGAAGCCCCGGACAAGGGCCACGGCCCGGTGACCGTGGACGCGGACTACGTGCGCGACAAGCTCAGCGACGTGCGCGAGGACAGGGATTTGTCGCGGTATATCTTGTAAAGGCATGGCCCACGAAGGACACGAAGGGGCACGAAGGAAAAGGCGGCAGTCGCTCTTTTTGAGCGACTGCCGCCTTTTCTAGTTTGCTATTTTGAGAGAAAGGAAATATCTGAAGAGGAGAGTAAATTACTATTGGAAGAGTGACAAAAGAGTTAAGCAACAATCCCGATGATCCATTTGATTTGCAAGTCTGAAGTCTACAAGATCATTGGAGCAGCTATTGAGGTTCATAGGGAGCTTGGCCCAGGGTTTCTTGAGCCGGTGTACCAGGAAGCCCTGGAGATTGAATTTGGTCTGAAGTCGGTACCATACATTCCACAGAAGAGAATACAAATCCGTTACAAAGGCAGGCCGCTGAAACGGGAATACGTGGCCGATTTTGTCTGTTTTGAGCAGGTCGTGGTGGAGATCAAGGCAGCTGGGGGACTGATTGATCAGAACCGCTCTCAGTTGCTCAACTATCTTGCTGCAACGGGATATAGGGTCGGTGTCTTGATCAATTTCGGGAGCCAGGGACGCCTTGAGTGGGAACGGCTCGTGAACTGACGTCCTCCTGGAAATTATCCGTCTTTTTTTAGTGTCCTTGGTGTCCTTCGTGGGCAAGGATTTTTCATGAGAATAATCGGTGTCGACACAGGCGGGACGTTTACTGATTTTGTGTATCGGGATCAGACCGGGGAGTGGGGGGTGTATAAGGTGTTGTCCACGCCCCGGGACCCGGCTGAGGCAGTGCTGGCCGGGGTCCGGCATATTGCCGGGGAAGCAGCGGTGCAGGTGGCGCACGGCTCCACAGTGGCCACCAATGCCATCCTGGAACGCAAGGGAGTCAAAACGGCCCTGGTAACCAATGCCGGGTTCGAGGACCTGATCGCCATCGGGCGTCAGAACCGCGCCCGTGTTTATGACCTGACCTACCGCCACCAGCCGCACATCGTGCCCCGGGAGTTGCGTTTCGGCATTGGGGGACGACGGGATGCGGACGGGACGGAGTCAGAGCCTTTTCCAGTCCTGGGGGCATCCGCATTGGCCGAGCGCATCAAGGACAGCGGAGCGGCCTCGGTGGCGGTCTGCTTTTTGTTCTCTTACCTGGACCCGTCCCATGAGCTGGCCATGGGACAAGCCCTGGACGACCTGGGGGTCCCGGTATCCCTGTCCCACCACATTCTGGCCGAGTTCAGGGAGTACGAGCGGCTGTCCACCACCGTGGTCAACGCCTATGTCTCCCCCAAAATGACTGACTACCTGTCGCGCCTGCAGGGGGGCTTGCAGGATGGCAGCCTCCAGGTCATGCAGTCCAATGGGGGATGCATCGCCGCGGATACTGCCATGCGCGAATCAGTGCGCACCATTCTGTCCGGGCCCGCCGGGGGGGTCGTGGGGGCGCATGCCGTGGCCGGGAAAGCCGGTTTTTCGCAGATCATGACCTTTGACATGGGCGGGACCTCCACGGACGTCTGTCTGGTCAACGGCACCCCACCCCTGAGCACGGAGTCGACTATCGGCGGGTACCCGGTACGGGTGCCCATGATCGACATCCACACCGTGGGCGCGGGGGGCGGCTCCATAGCCCGGCTGGACGCCGGGGGCGCGCTGCAGGTGGGTCCGGAGAGTGCCGGGGCCGATCCCGGTCCCATCTGCTACGGCAAAGGGTCCGAGATCACGGTCTCCGACGCCAATCTTTTCCTGGGCCGGCTTGTTCCCGAGCATTTTCTGGGTGGTTCCATGCCCCTGGCCACGGACAAGGTGGACCAGGCCATGCAGTCCATGGCCCACCAAGCCGGATTGTCGCCCGTTGCTTTGGCCGAAGGCATCCTGGCAGTGGCCGAGGCCAGCATGGAGCGGGCCCTGCGGGTGATTTCGGTGGAGCGGGGGATCGACCCCCGGGAGTACACCCTGTTCTCCTTTGGGGGGGCAGGTGGTCTGCACTGCGCGGGCCTGGCCCGGCTGTTGTCGATGCCCCGGGTGTTGGTGCCGCGTTCCCCGGGAATTCTGTCGGCAATGGGCATGGTCCTGGCCGACGTGGTCAAGGATTACTCGCGTACGGTCATGCTCGATGAATCCCAGGCCGCCCCCCCGGCCCTGGAGGAACTCTTCAAAGAGTTGGAGGAACAGGGGAGTAGCGAGTTGGGGCTGGAAGGCATCGATCCTTCCGGCATCACCTTGGAGCGTTTCCTGGACATGCGCTACAAGGGCCAGTCCTTCGAGCTGACCGTGGCGGCAGGGGAAGGGTTCCGGGAGCGTTTCGAGCACCAGCACGAGACCACGTATGGCCATTGCAATCCCGACAGCCCGGTGGAGGTGGTCAACCTGCGGCTGCGTGCCTCGGGCGCGCTTCACAAGCCCCGGCTGGAGAAGCTTCCCGGGCGCACACCGAAGATTCCAGAAGCAGCCCGCCTTGGTGTCAGGCAGGCGGTCTTCGAGGGCGTTGCCGTCCCGGCCGCCCTGTACGAACGCGATCGCCTCCTGCCCGGGAACAACTTCCAGGGGCCGGCCATCGTGGTCGAGTACTCAGGGACCACAGTGGTGCCGCCGGACTTCAGGGCTGAAGTGGATGACTGGGGGAATCTGGTTCTGGAGAACAAGGGATGATACAAAGGTTCAACCCCATCCTGCTCGGGGTCTTCAAGAACCGCTTCGCCTCCATTGCCGAGGAGATGGGGGTGACTCTGACCCGCACCGCCTACTCCCCGAACATCAAGG
>CAZUBS010000225.1:0-4331 GCA_964618595.1 uncultured Desulfohalobiaceae bacterium | reverse complement strand
TGGTTGAATGGACGTCCCGAGGGGCGCGGCGGGGGTGGAGTTTGCCAGGCACCCCGAGGTCACATGTGAATTTGCCAAGACAAGCTAATACCGGAGTTTTACTTTGTCGAGGTTGGTTGGGGGGGCGGCGGCAGTAAGAAGGGCGCGCGCCACGCGCCCCTACCAGAGAAAGCAGGTTCTTCGATGGTTTGTTGATCTGTAGGGGCAGGCCCCTACAGATGGAAAACAGGGGGCGGGTGCTGGGATAGGACTGATAGGACCGATCGGACGGATAGGACGGATGGGTCAGCACCCGCCCCCTCACCCCTCACCCCTCACGCCTCACGCCTCACCCCTCACCTTCTTCTTCGGCCTCAAGCCGTCCCCCCTTCGCACAAGGCTACGGAGGGCTGGCAAACATCTTCTCTTGCTTCAAGCTTCCAGCTTCGAGCTTCCAGCTTCAATTTACGTGAGGGTTTGGCCCGGGGTTCGCAATCACGCGCCCCGCGTGACCAGCGGGGATTTTTCAACGGCCTGCGAGTTTGTTCATGGTTGTGAGGGTCAGGCGGCGTAAAGAGCTTTGCAGGAGCTGCAGCGGATGGAAGCTGATCGGGGTCAGGTTTGTGGGGAGCTCGAAGCCGCGGCCTGCAAAGTGGCCGGGCTCCAGAACCGGGAACTCCAGGGTGGAGGCAAAGGCCCCGGGGCGCTCCTGCCGGAGTGCCTCGCGCCACAGGGGCACCTGTTCAGGGGTGAGGCCGAGCAGGGTGTACAGGGCGGTGTCCAGGGCAATGGAGTCAGCGGCTGCGCCGAGCAGCCCGAAATCGAGCCGCCTGCCGTGGACAGGGCCGGTGGTGTGCATGGCCTGGACCCCGTCCACGAGGTGCAGGGTGTGCGGGAGGTGGTCGCCGATATCCAGGATCAGGCGGGAGAACCGCCCCGGGTCGTTGCCGAGCCGGGCATGGGCCAGGGCCTTGCGCAGGCCCACCACGCACCCGAAGAGGTTCTTGACGCAGCCGCTGACCCGCATCTGCGCGTGGGCCTTGAGCTTGGGGACATTGACCAGCAGGTCGCACTCAAGGGCTTGGACGGCAATGGCTGCGGACTGACCGCCCGAGAGGACGACCCGCCGGCCCCGGTCGAAGCCCACGAGGGTCACGGGCAGGCGCGACAGGGCCCGGGACAGGCCGGAACGTCCGGCCACGTACCTGGCCGAGCCAAAGGCGGGGGAGTCTCCCACCTGCACACTGTCTCCCCTGGCCAGAAAAAAACCGCACACGGCCAGGACCACCCCCGGGTGAGTGCAGGAGATCCCGGCGTTGGTTGCCGTGATCAGGTTGGGCTTGACCAGGACGCGCAGCCCGTTTCCCAGCCCCTCGGTCACGGCCTGGAGCAGCCCCCCCACGGTGCGGTCCAGGGCGTTCTGGGCATAATCGGGCTGCTCGATGAGATGGACTGAGAGATGGACTGGATCAGTCATGGCGCAGGAGTCGGGAGAGCAGGGCGGCCACATCACGGACCGTTATGCCGTTGGCGGAACGGTACGCAAAAAGTCCCTGGGGGTAAGGATGGAGATGCCCATGTAGTCACCCACGGCAAGCAGCCCCTTGTCGCCGCTGATGATGCTTTTGGCCTTGAGGGCCACAGCGCATTCTATGAACTTGTCGTCGTCGGGATCGGACCGAACAATGCGGAGTCTGGGCGTTTCTGATGTGAAAAGGCAAAAATACCCCGTTCTGAAGAGCTGCAACAGCTCGGCGAGCTCCCGGGTTCCGACGAGACCGAGCCGTTGGAGCACATCCGTGTACTCCTTCACGATCGACCCGGAAAGGCAGAGCAGGACCTTCCCTGTTTTCCAGAGATCGATCACCTTGCGGGGGTTGCCTCCAAAAAAAGAGGACACAAAAACGTTGGTGTCGACCACGACCCGCATCAGCGGCCTTCGCGCACCTTTTGAACGGCCTCGGCGACATCGCTCTGTTGCGCTCCTTCCGCCTCCAGCTGCTGCCGGATCCTGTCCCAGAGCCCGTCGATGTAGGACCCCATGTCGCGTTTCTTGACGTACTCCTCCAGGAGCTCCCGGATGACCTGGCTGGAGGTCTTTCCCTCGACCCTGGCAAGGGTTGCGACCTTGTCCTTCAGTTCGGGATCAATACGTACCACGAGCTGCTTTGCCATCAGATCTTCTCCTGTAATTTGTATATACAGTTTACACAAAAGGGGGGTGGGATGGCAAGGAGAGATACTTGATAGTCTGTTGAAAAGTTCAGTTTTAAAGCCTTGAAAAGGCAGGGTTTCGCCCTGCCGGGCGACCTACTTTCTTTGCTGGGCCCAAAGAAAGTAGGCAAAGAAAGGGCCTGGGCCGGCTACGGTCCTTTATCGCCAGCCCCTGCGGGTGGAATCGGAATGGTGTGGTGGCTGACGGTCGCTCCCGTTTGCACAGCAGCAATGTACAGAATCCGCCGATTCCACAAAGGCTTCCTCCGGGTCTGGCGGGACCGCAGCAAGGCCCAAAGACAAAAAGGCGAAATCAAAGGCTAAGATTTTCGAATACAGGAAGGGCAGGCCAGGGGGGCAACGGCCTGCGGTCATGCCGGACTCTTTGTGCCCAGCACAGCGTGCAGCTTCCGGCCGACCTCGTCCACTGTGTAGGGTTTCATGAGCACGTTCTTGAAGCCGTGGCGCTCGTAGTGGGCCATGACCGGGTCCTGGGAGTAGCCGCTGGAGACAATGGCCCTGACGTCGGGGTCGATGCGCAGCAGCTCCTGGATGGCTTCCTTGCCGCCCATGCCCCCGGGAATGGTCAGGTCCATGATGACGGCGTCAAAGGGGCGGCCCTCCTGCAGGTGCCTGGTGTAGAGGTCGATGGCCTGTTGACCGTCAGGGGCGAAGTCGGGCTGGTAGCCGAGGTAGTCAAGGGTTTCCTTGAGGATGTCCCGGACGCTTGGCTCGTCGTCCATGACCAGGATCTTCCCCTGCCCGGTCAGCGGTGCCTGTGACTCGGTGGCCCGCTGCTCCGGGGCTGCGCAGGCGGCGGGAAGCTGGATGCGGAAGGTCGAGCCTGCGCCCGGCTTTGAATCAACCTCCACGTGGCCGCCGTGGTTCTTGACGATGGAGTAGGCCGTGGCCAGGCCCAGGCCGTTGCCGGTGTCCTTGGTGGTGAAGTAGGGGTCGAAGATCTGCTGGAGCAGGTTTTCCGGGATGCCAACGCCATGGTCGATAACGGATATCTGCACGTACCGGCCGGGAAAAAGCGGCAGCCCGGAACCGTCTGCAACCTCCAGGTTTTCGACCCGGATGTGGATCTCGCCGCCGTCGGGCATGGCCTGGTCCGCATTGATGACCAGGTTGTCCACCACCTGGACGATCTGCCCGCAATCAACGTCGGCCGGCCACAGGCCTTCCTGGATGGAAAAGGTGCAGCGCACGTTGGACCCCCGAAGGGAGAAGGTGGCCGAGTCGATGATCAGCTCCCCGATGGAGGTGCTCTCCCGCACGGGCACGCCTCCCTTGGAAAAGGTCAGCAGCTGCTGGGTGAGCTGCTTGGCCCGCAGGGTGGCCTGCTCGGCTTCGGTGAGCTTGCCCCGGACCCCCTCTGGATTGGAGCTGTCGAGCCGGGCCAGAATGATGTTGTTCAGGATGGCGGTGAGGATGTTGTTGAAATCATGGGCGATCCCCCCGGCCAGAACCCCCAGGGACTCCAGCTTTTCCGAGCGCAGCCGCGCGATCTCCTGCTGCCGGCGTTCCGAGACGTCCCGGAAGACCAGGACCGAGCCGATGATCTCGTTGCGGCTGTCGTAGATGGGTGCCAGGCAGTCTTCGACCTCGATCTCGCGCTGGTCCCTGGTGAGCAGGGCAACGTTTTCCGGGAACTCGGCGGCAGAGTCCTGCCCCATGACCTGCAGTCTCGGTCCGGACTTTGGTTCCCGGGTGGCCGCGTCCACGATGGGAAAGACCTCATGGAGCTCGCGACCGACGGCCTCGTCCTGCTGCCAACCGGTGAGATCCTCGGCCACCGTGTTCATGAGCATGACTCTGTTTTGGGTGTCCATGGCCATGACCCCGTCCCCGATGCTGCGCAGCGTGACCGCCAGCAGCTCCTTTTCAGCGGCCAGGGCCTCCTGCGCGCGCTTCTGTTCCGTAACGTCAACCCATTGACACACCACATTCCGCAATCGCCCCTCGGCGTCCGTTATGGGGAACATCGAGACCTCGATGTACATGCTGCGGGCCCCGGCGAGTTCGCTCGTGCCGGCCCTTTCGGCCTCCCAGTACAGACCGAATTTCGCGGGCGTGTTCTCGCGGTACACCGCTTCCACCGCCGACATGATCCCCGGGGCGGCGCGCAGATTCTC
>CAZUBS010000224.1:0-4341 GCA_964618595.1 uncultured Desulfohalobiaceae bacterium | reverse complement strand
GGCCTGGGGCGCTGCAGCCCCCTGGCAACGACCCCCGAGACCGCCCCGTAAAGGAGTGCAAAAACCACCAGGGTGGCTCTGACCCCGATCAGGCCGGTCAACTGACCCGCTGCCAGATGGCCGAAGGGCACCATGCCGAACAGGAACATGTAGTAGATGCTCAGAACCCGGCCGCGCTTCTCGTCCTCCACCCCGGCCTGGACCAGGGTGTTGCAGGAGGCCAGCTGGATCATCTGTGACACCCCGACCACGAAGAGCAGCCCGGCGGAGATGAAAAAGCTCGAGGACACGGCCAGCCCGGCTATGCACACGGAAAAGAGCCCGGCAAAGATCCTGACCAAGCGGTCGAGCCCTTCCAGGCTCCTCCTCCCCGCCATGTAGAGCGCCCCTGTCAGGGCCCCGCAGCCTGAACAAGAGAGCAGGGTCCCGTACCCCCCCGAACCCGTCCCCAGCACATCCCTGGCCAGGATGGGCATGAGCAGCACATAGGGCAGCCCGAGCAGGCTGAACAGGCCGGCAATGACGATGACCGGACGCAGGCCCCCGTTCCCCAGTGCGGCGCGCAGGCCTTCCCGGACGTGCACAAACATGCCCCCTATCCCTCGCCTGCCGGTGACCGGCTCGAGGTCCAGGGCTGTCAGGGCGAAGACCATGGGCACGAAGCTCAGCCCGTTGAGCAGGAAGCAGACCCCCTCTCCCCAGAGGCTGATGATCACCCCGGCCAGTGCCGGACCGATCAGCCTGGAAGCATTGAACACCGCGGCGTTCAGGGCAATGGCATTGCCAAGCTCTGACCGCTCGCGCACCAGGTCGACCAGCAGGGACTGCCGCAGCGGCGTGTCAAAGGACTGCACCACCCCCACGGCCACTGTCAGCACCAGGAGCCAGGCAAAGGTCAGGGTCCCGGCGAAGAACATCCAGGCCAGGATCAGGCCTGTGAGGGCGCCAAGCACCTGGCAGGCCAGGAGCAGCCTGCGCTTGTCCAGGCGGTCGGCCAAGCCGCCGGCCAGGGGGCCGGTGAAGAAAACGGGCACGAACTGGGCAAACCCGATCAACCCCAGGGACACTGGGGAATCTGTCATGCGGTAGGCCAGCCAGTACAGGGCCGGCTGGTGGATCCAGCGACCCACCAGGGAGATGCCCTGGCCTGCGATATACAGGCGGTAGTTTCTCGAGTGCAGGGACCGGAAGACTCCCTCAAGAATTCCCAGTGTCACCTGCTCCAACTCCTGCTGTTTCCTGACTGTGGCTGCCCGGGCAGGAGCACCCGATCAAGCCGCAGAGCTTCAAACCGGTTGGAAAAGCGGTCCGACCGACCATGGCCCCGCCTACTTGAGCATCTTGGGATCCAGGAGGTCCCGCATGCCGTCGCCGATGAGGTTGAAGGCCAGCACTGCCAGGCAGATGGCCAGCCCCGGGTAGATGGCCAGCCACGGCGCCAGCAGGATCTGGTCCACGCCCTGCTTGATCATGACCCCCCAGGAGGGTGTGGGTGGCTGCACGCCCAGGCCCAGGAAGCTCAGGCTGGACTCGATGATGATGGCCGTGGAGACCCACAGCGACCCCATGACCACCAGCTCCCCCACCAGGTTGGGCAGGATGTGCCGGAAGATGATCCTGGACTGGGACGCGCCGCAGGCCTTGGCGGCCAGGATGAACTCGTTTTCCTTGAGCACGATGGTCGGCCCCCGGGCCACCCTGGCGAACCTGGGCACGAAGGCCAGGGAGATGGCCACGATGGTGTTCTCCAGGCCCGGGCCCAGGGCTGACACGACCATCAGCCCCAGCAGCAGGGAGGGGAAGGCCATGAGCGTGTCCACGATCCAGGACACAGCCCCGTCGGTCCTGCCCCCTCTGTACCCGGCGATGATCCCCAGCCAGGAGCCGGTGAGCATGGCGATGGCCACCGAGGTCACCCCCACGAACAGGGAGACCCGCGACCCCATGACGATGCGCGAGAACACGTCCCGGCCGAAGTCGTCCGTGCCCAGCCAGTGCTCGGCGCCGGGCGGGGCATAGCGGGCCAGGACATTCTGCTCGCGCACGTCGTAGGGAATGATCAGGTCGGCGAAGATTGCCACCAGCAGCAGCACCACCACCATGAACAGCCCCACCAGGGCCACCTTGTTCTCCCTGAAGGCCCGAAAGGCCCGTTTGTTGGGAACGAGCATCACTGCTGCTTCCTCCGGGCTGGTTGTCTGTGGAGAAGATCAGTCATATTTCACCCTCGGGTCGATGAACCCGTAGACGATGTCCACAAACACGTTCACGAAGACCACGATGGAGGCGTAGATGACCAGCCCGGCCTGGATGGCGTTGTAGTCGCGCTGGTGGATGGCCCCGATGAGGAACTTGCCCAGGCCCGGGCGGTTGAACACGGTCTCGGTCAGGATGGACCCCCCCATGAGCACGCCGATGTAGACCCCCACCACGGTGATGATCGGGATCAGGGAGTCCTTGAAGGCGTGCTTGAAGATCACGGTCCGTTCGGGAAGCCCCTTGGCCCGGGCGGTGCGGACATAGTCCGCCCCGAGCCGCTCCAGCATGCTGGACCGGCTCATCCTGGAGGTGAAGGCCCCCAGGGTCAGCCCCAGGCTCAAGGCGGGCAGAAAGAGGTGGTGCAGCCTGCTGAGCAGCCCCCCCTTGGTGGAGTAACCAATGATGGGGAAGAAATCGTACTGGACGGAAAAGAGGATCAGCAGCACGATGCCCAGGTAGAACGAGGGGGCTGACAGACCGATGAGGGACACGACCCGCAGCAGGTAGTCGACCCACGAGTTCTTGCGCAGGGCGCTCAATATGCCCGTGGGGATGCCCAGGACCACCCCGATCACGATGGAGGCCAGGGCCAGCTCCAGGGTGTAGGGCAGGACTTCCAGGACCATGGGCCCGATGGGCTGGTTGCTGATCATGGACCTGCCCATGTCGCCCCTGAGCAGGCCAAGCAGAGCATCCCCGTACTGCAGCAGGATGTGGCGGTTCAACCCCAGTGTCTCGCGCAGGTTCTGGATGGCCTCTGCCGTGGCATACTCGCCCAGGATGACGTGGGTGGGGTCCCCGCCCATGACCCGCATGACGAAAAAGACGATGGTGAAGACCACCAGCAGCTTGGGGATGGTCCAGACGATGCGCCGGAGCGCGTAGGTCAGCACTGCTCTCAGTCTCCTTGTGTGTCAGGGGCCCGGATCAGGTCCGGGCCCCTGGGTTTTCTGGCTGCTAATGCTTGAGTATCCTGGTCTTCTCGCTGACCTCGATCACGTAGTACAGGGTTTCATAGGGGTCTGTGGGGTAGCCCAGGTCGACCCACTTCTGCCTGGTCATGGACACCCTGTTCAGGGCCAGGGGGTAGGCCGGCAGGTCCTTGAGGATCTGGATCTGGGCCTGCTCGAAGAGCTCCTTTTTCTCTTCCAGGGTCATGGCCTTCTCCGCCTTATCCAAGTGGGTGTCGATACCTTCGTAGTGCGAGAAGTTGGTCACTGCGGTGTCCTTCCCCACGCCCGACTTGGAGTGGTAGAACTGGGTCAGGATGGTGCTGGCAATGGGCAGCCGCACCCCTCCGTAGATGACCAGCGGGTTGACGTCCTCCCGGATGAGCTTGTGGTAGGTCGGATGGTCCACGACCTTGAGGGTGAAGTTCACCCCGACCTGCCTGAGCTGCTCCTGCATGATCTGTGTCGGCTGCAGATAGGACTCGGTCTCGCTCATGACCACGTCGCCCAGGTCGAACCCATTGGGGTAGCCGGCCTCGGCCAACAGCTTCCGGGCCTTGACCGGGTCGAACCTGTACAGCAGCTCCTCGGGCACCTCCTCGAGATGACCAAAGTAACCCGGGGGCACGGGGCTGTTCTGGGGACCGCCCAGGACCGGTCCGAAGAGATCCACGTAGATGTCCCGGTCGATGGCGTGGGCCAGGGCCTGGCGAACCTTCAGGTTGTCCAGTGGCTTACGCTTCATGTTGAAGGCCACGATCAGCTGCTGCGGCGGGTTGGGCGGCATGAGCACCAGTCCGAACCGTTCGGCCCGCTCGGCCCATTCCTTGCGCCGCACGCCCCGGCCCAGATCGATCTCGCCCTTCTGCAGGGCCAGCATGCGGCTGGAGTCATCCGGGATGAAAACATACTCCACGGTCTCCAGGATGGGCGCTCCCATGAAGTAGTCGGGGTTGCGCCTGAGCACCAGGCTCTGCCCCTTCTTGTAGGACTCGAACATGAACGGTCCCGAGCCAACGGGATTGAAGGCGATGTCCTTGCCAAGCTCCATGACCGCCTTCCTGGAGATGATCTGCCCCCCCTGGTAGCCGAGCAGGGCAAAGGAGAAGAAGGGGTCCGGATCCTTGAGGGT
>CAZUBS010000223.1:0-4347 GCA_964618595.1 uncultured Desulfohalobiaceae bacterium | reverse complement strand
CCCAGAGCATTCTGTCCTCTGCCGGGAAGAGGCTGTCCTTGAGGCTCGGCCCGCTGGAGAGCAGGGAGACCGGAAGGCCGGTGTCATGGGCTGCATTGACCATGGAGCCAAAGGTACAGGCTTCGTCGATCTTCGTCCAGACAAGGCTGGCCAGGGATCTGGCGGTGTATGCCTTCAGATAGGCCTCGAGCTGCTTTTCGCTGAAAAGCGGGCTGAGCACCAGGTGCACGCAGAGCTCCTTGAGCACTGTGCACCCCCGTTGCTTGAGCCAGCTGTCCAGGGGCAGGCCGGCGGCCATTCCGGGCAGGTCGATGAAGACCTTGTCGTGGCTTGCGCAGTGTCGGGAGGCCAGGGCCCAGTCACGGGGCGTGCCCGCCTCCAGGTACTCGATGCCCGAGAGCTCGGCATAGTGCTGCAGGAAGAGCCGCCCCTTTCCCTGGTGCAGATCGGCGTTGATCAGGCAGATCCGTGCCTGGGGGAGCTCACGCTTGCAGCGCAGTGCCAGACGCAGGCAGGTGGTGGTCTTTCCCACACCGTGGGGACCGGCCAGGGCATGATACCGCAGGGGCCAGCTTGCCTGGACCCAGGGTCTGGTTGCCACGAGCTTGTACAGCTGCTGCAGCGGCGGGGTGGCGGGCTGCTCCCTGAACCCCTGCCACAGCTTGAGCAGAACCTGCCCGTTGACCCCTTCCCCTTCCAGGCTGTCCAGGATCAGGCGTTGCCTGCCGTTGAGCTGGTCGCGCTCCATGTGCGGGCGGATCAGGCTGAGCACGTCCTTCTTGAAGTGGGCCCAGTCCCGCTGCCACTCGTTCCAGCCGGGAAAGGCCGGGGCCGCCTGATCCGTGACGGGCTCCTGCTGGGGGTCGATCGCGGCCGTGACCTGGCAACGGGTGTGGCCGTTCTCCTTCACGGTCTGTGAATCGAGGATAATCGCGTCCTTGCCGAGCTCAGCCTTGATGCGGGACAGGACCTCCCTGGTGCTTGGTCCGCAGAAGGTCTTAACCTGCATTGCCGATACCTGCCGTGCTCAGAGTTTCAAGCTTGATCTCCGCAGGGATCTCGGCCTGGGAGATGACCGGGAGGTTGGGGACGAAGCGTGCCAGGAGCTGGGCCAGATGAGGCCGGATGCCGGGGGAAACGAGCAGCACGGGCTGACCGTCCGTTCCCACGGCCTTCTGCATGGATTCGTTGAGGGCTTTGATCATTTGCTGGGCCAGCCTGGGGTCCATGGCCAGGTATGGGCCGTGGTCGGTCTGGCGGATATTTTCCTGAACCGTGTTGTCCAGCTCAGGGTCCAAGGTGATGATGGGCAGGGTCCCGTCGGAGGTCAGGTAGGCCTTGACAATGGTGCGGGCCATGCGCTGGCGTACGAACTCGGTGAGCTGGTCAGGGTCCTTCAGGGAGGTGCCGTAGTCGGCCAGGGACTCCAGGATGGTCAGCATGTCGCGAATGGAGACATTTTCCCGGACCAGGTTCTGGAGCACCTTCTGGACCGCCCCCAGGGAGAGAGTCCCCGGAACCAGCTCTTCAACGACCTTGGGGGTGCGCTGGGACAGGTTGTCGAGCAGGGACTGCACTTCCTGCCGCCCCAGGAACTCGTGCAGGTTGCGCTTGAAGATCTCGGTCAGATGGGTGGCGATGACCGTGGAGGGGTCGACCACGGTGTACCCGGCCATCATGGCCTCTTCCTTGCGGGATTCCGGGATCCACAGGGCAGGGAGGTTGAAGGCCGGTTCCTTGGTCTTGATGCCCTTGACCCGGTGCTTGGCGTCTCCAGGGTCCATGGCCAGAAAGTGGTCGATCATGATTTCGGCGGAAGCAATGCGGTTGCCCTTGATGCACACCACGTACTGCCCGGGCTTGAGCTCCAGGTTGTCCCGCACGTGCAGGGAGGGGATGACCACGCCCATGTCCAGAGCGAACTGCCGGCGGATGGACCTGATCCTGGCCAGGAGGTTGCCGTCCTGCTCCTCGTCCACCAGGGGAATGAGCCCGTACCCCACTTCCAGCTCCAGCATGTCCAGTGGCAGCAGGGCCTGGACCTCCTCCGGCGTGTCGAGCCTGGACTCCTTGGGGGCACGGTCCTGCGTGGCCTGGTTCGCGACCTCGACTTTGTGCCTGGCCGCAATGACCGCCAGCAGGAACAGGACACCGGAAAGCAGCACAAACGGCATGGTGGGCATGCCGGGCACGAGCCCGAAGATGAGCAGGACAACGGCCACCAGCCGCAGGGCCCTGGGGTGGTTGGTGAGCTGGCCCAGGAACTCCTCCCCCATCTTGGCCTCTGCTGCCGCCCGGCTGACAATGATGCCCGCCGCGGTGGCCGTGAGCAGTGAGGGGATCTGGGCGACCAGGCCGTCGCCGATGGTCAGGAGAGTGTAGGTCCGGGCCGCTTCCATCCAGCCCATGTTCTGCTGGACGACACCGATGAAGAAGCCGCCCACGATATTGATGGCCGTGATGAGGATGCCCGCCTTGACATCTCCGGAAACAAACTTCCCGGCGCCGTCCATGGCCCCGTAAAAATCAGCCTCCTTGCGCATGGCATCCCGCTGCTCCTTGGCCTGAACCTCATCGATGAGCCCTGCATTGAGGTCGGCCTCAACAGCCATCTGCTTGCCGGGCAGGGAGTCCAGGGTGAAGCGCGCGGCCACCTCGGCGATGCGGGTCATGCCCGCGGTGACCACCATCTTGTTCAGAGCGAAGAGGATCAGGAAGATGATCAGCCCGATGACGTAGTTCCCCCCCACCACGAACTGGCCGAAGGATTCGATGACCCGCCCGGCTGCATGGCTGCCCTGATCCCCGTGCATGAGGATGACCCGTGTCGTGGCCACGTTGAGGGCCAGCCGAAGCAGGGTGGCCACCAGCAGCAGCGAGGGGAAGATGGAGAACTCAAGCGGAGAGGTCATGAACATGGCCGTGACCAGGACCACCAGGCCGAGCGAGATGCTGAAGGTCAGCATCATGTCCAGCACGACAGTGGGCATGGGGATGAGCATCACGAAGAGGATGATGATCACCCCGGCGGCAAGCATGATGTCTCCCTGGCGGGCGAACCGCTGGTAGTCCATGTTCAGGAGGGCTGCTTTGCTTGCCATAGAATTGACGCCTGGAGGTTGGGTCTGGTTGCTGCTCTCTAGCGTGCCTGTGCCTTGAACCGGTGGAGCTGGGCCAGGATCGAGGCCACGGCCTGGTAAAGCTCCTCAGGGATGGTCTCACCGACTGCGACACTTTTATACAAGGCTTGTGCCAAGGGTTTGTTTTCCTTGATGGGCACTTTGTGCTCCCTGGCTATGTCCTTGATCTTCTCGGCCAGAAAATCAGCCCCCTTGGCCAGGACCATCGGCGCGGGGGCCTTGGACAGGTCATAGCGCAGGGCCACTGCCAGGTGGGTTGGGTTGGTGATGATCACATCGGCGGAGGGCACGTCGCTGAGCATGCGGCGCTGCATGACGGTCATCATCTTTTTGCGCTGCGCCGCCCTGACCTCGGGATTTCCTTCGGCCTGCTTGCGTTCGTCCTTGGTCTCGTGCTTGGTCATCTTCAGGTTTTCTTCATACTCCCAGCGGGTGTAGAACAGATCGGCCAGGGCGATGAGGATCATCGGGACCAGGGCGTACATGACCATCTTGGCCCCGGTGGCCAGCATATAGGTTATGGTGCCCTGGACGTTGGTGTAGAAGAGGGGAACGAGGTTGTGGAACTCGCTCTTGAGCACCAGATAGGGGGCAAGCCCGACCGCGAAGGCCTGAAGCAGGCTGCGCAGCAGCCTGACCATGGTCTGGGTGCTCATAAACAGTCGCTTGACCCCCGCCACAACATTGAAGGTCTTGCCAAGCTTTGGCTCGAAGACCTTGGTGGTCCACAAGGAACCCACCTGAAGGCGCACGGACACAAAGGCGATCAGTGCGAGCAGAAAGAGCACGGGCAGGACCATGAGCGCGATTTTCGTGGAGCAGTAGGTCAGCAGGGTGAAGAGGTTGCCCGGCGTGAGGTCCATGGTCAGTGAGTTGTCGAAAATTTTGATGAAGAGGTCGGTCAGGTTGCTGCCGATGAAGCCGAGCAGGACCCACAGGGCCACCAGCCCGGCCAGGAGCACGCAGACCTTGGAGAGCTCCTGGCTTTTGGGGACGTTCCCTTCACGGCGGGCTTTGTCCCGGCGTTTGGGGGTGGCTTGTTCGGTGCGGCCCGGATCGGTCTGCGGCCCGGTCTTGGGTGTAGCTCAGCCTGCGGCCCTGAGCACCCCGCTGGAGAGAGGCACGGTGGTACAGACGCACTGTTTCATAAACCCGGCCCGTCGGGGGAAGTTCGAGCTGGTCGACGGAACCACGACTTCGCTCTGGA
>CAZUBS010000222.1:0-4349 GCA_964618595.1 uncultured Desulfohalobiaceae bacterium | reverse complement strand
CAGCCGAGCTGTGCCCGTGCACCACTGCAACTCTGAAGAAAACCATGTCCAAGACCACCACCGCGAAAAACTACCTGGAAAAGATCCGGAACCTGGGCATTATCGCCCACATCGATGCGGGCAAAACCACCCTCACGGAACGCATCCTCTTCTACACCAAGAGGATCCACCGCATGGGCGAGGTGCACGACGGCACCGCGACCATGGATTATCTTCCCGAAGAGCAGCAGCGAGGCATCACCATCACCTCGGCGGTGACCTCCTGCAAGTGGCGGGACAAGCAGATCAACATCATCGACACCCCAGGGCATGTGGATTTCACCATTGAGGTGGAGCGTTCGCTGCGCGTCCTCGACGGCGCAGTGGGGGTGTTCTGCGCCGTGGGCGGGGTGGAGCCCCAGAGCGAGACGGTGTGGCGCCAGTCCGAGCGCTACCGGGTGCCCAAGCTGGCCTTTGTGAACAAAATGGACCGGCTCGGGGCTGATTTCGAAGCGGCCCTTGATTCCATGCGCCAGAAGCTCGGTATCAAGCCGCTGGTCCTTCAGATCCCCATTGGCCAGGGGGAGGACTTTGCAGCGGTGGCCGACGTGCTGACCAGGCAGCGGCTGGACTTCGATCCGATCAGCCAGGGAAGCGAGTTTCAGAGCCGTTCGCTGTCCGCAGAGGAAGAGGAGCTTGTTCTGAGGTGGCGCGAGAGGCTGATCGAGCTTCTCTCCGAAGAGGATGACTCCCTTCTGGAGCGCTACCTTGCCGGAGAAGATATCCCGGCTGCTGAGCTCAGGGAACGCATCAGAAAGGAAACCCTGTCCCTGCGGTGTGTACCGGTTTTTGCCGGTTCGGCCTTGAAGAATATCGGTGTCCAGCCTGTGCTCGACGCCATTTGCGACTACCTGCCGGGGCCTCTGGAGGTGCCACAGGCCCAGGGCATTGACCCCGTGACCAAGGAGAAGGTCTCCTTTGCCCCGTCACCTTCGGAGCCCCTCTCCGCCCTGGTCTACAAGGTGACCATGGAGACGGGCAGAAAGCTTGTCCTGATGCGCTTGTATTCCGGCAGGATCGAGTCCGGGGAGACCGTGTACAACGTGACCCGGGACAAGGAGGAAAGGGTTTCACGGCTGTTTTTCATGCACGCCGGCCACAAGGAGCGTCTGGACGAGGCCCTGGCAGGGCAGATCGTGGCCGCGGCAGGGATGAAATCCACCAGGACCGGGGACACCTTGGCCCGCAGGGGGAGACCGATTCTGCTGGAGAAGATCAGCCAGTACACCCCGGTCATTTCCCTGGCCCTGGAACCAAAGAGCTCCAGCGAGGAGGATCGGCTTCTGGATGCATTGGACAAGATGCTCCAGGAGGACCCGACGCTCTTTCTGGAGCGTGACCCGGACACCGAGCAGATCATTCTGTCGGGCATGGGCGAGCTGCACCTGGAGGTGGCGCTGGACCGGCTGCGCCGGGAGTACAATGTGGAGCTTCGCTCCGGCAACCCCCAGGTCGTCTATCAGGAGACCATAGCAGAACCGGCCGAAGCCGGGGAGGTCTTTCGCAAGGAGCTGGGCGAGGTCATGCACCACGGTGAGGTGCGCTTGATGGTGGAGCCCGTTTCCAGGGACAGGAAAAACGACCTGGTCTTTGAAGCCGACACCACGCTCCTGCCCCGGGAGTGGGTCGCGGCCATCGAGCAGGGGATCGAGGACGGGCTGCAAAGCGGGGTCCTCAAGGGCTACCCTGTTCTCGGGGCGCGGGTCAGGATTCTCGAGCTGCGGCGGCAGCAGGACTCAAGTGCCGTGGGGTTTCACCTGGCCGCGGCAGGGGCCCTGAAAAAAGCGCTCTCGCAGGCTTCACCGCAGCTCATGGAACCCATCATGTTTGTCGAGGTCTTTGTTCCGGATGATTTTGTCGGCGATGTGGTCAGCCTTCTCGGTTCGAAAGGCGCCAAGATCGAGAACATGTTCGACCGTGGTGCACAGAAGGTGGTCCAGTCCTTCACGCCGCTGCGGGAGCTGTTCGGGTTCTCCACTGCCCTGCGCTCGGCAACGCAGGGCCGGGGCAACTTCATTATGAAGTTCCACCGGTTCGACGTCCTGCAGTGAAAAGGCGCGTCCGGGGCCACCACGTCCTGACCCGGCTGCTGCGCAGGATCAGACACGCCTACCTGTTGCTGATGCGGGCCAAGGCGCCACCCCATGCCACCGCCCTGGGGTTGGCCATTGGGGTGTTCATCGGCTTTCTTCCGATCATCCCTTTCCAGACGGTGACCGCAGTGGGGTTGGCCCTTGTGCTGCGTTGCGGCAAGATCGCCGCTGCCCTGGGCACCTGGGTGACCAACCCGTTGAATGTTCCCCTGGTGTACATTTCTTTGTACAAGGTGGGAATATTTGTTCTGCCGCTTGGGGGGATCGCGTTCAACCCCCGGAACCAGACCATGGGGGAGCTTCTCAGGTCGGGATGGGACCTGTTCTGGGTCATGGGCCTGGGGGGCGTGCTGCTGGGTCTGCCCAGCGCCGTGGTGACCTACTTTGTCGTCCTGAAGGTCGTCCGACGCTTCCATGCCTATCGGGCCAGAAGGCGTCTGGCCGGAAAGTAGCCTGGTTGCAATCTCCTTTCTATCGTGTACGATTTTTTTGAGATGGCAGCAGCGGGCCGGGGGTTATTTTCCAGGCGGAACCAGGATTTTGAGAAGCCCGGCCGGGTGGTTCCAGATTGCATCTCAGCACAGCTCCCGGAGATTGTGTACAAAATTGCAGGAGGCAGGATGTTGCAGGGTTTTGACCGACTGGTGGTTGTTTCCAACCGTCTCCCCATCGTCTTGAACCAGGTGGAGGGGGAGTGGAAGGTCTCGCCCGGCTCAGGCGGTCTGGTCACGGCACTGGCTCCGATCATGCGGGAGAAGGGCGGGATCTGGATCGGGTGGCCGGGGGCGACGGAGCTGGAGGGAGTGAGCGGGCCGCTGCAGAAATTTTCAAGCGAGCAGGGATACACGCTCCATCCGGTCATTCTTGCCGAAGAGGACATCCACGGCTTCTACTACGGCTTCTCCAACGAGGTGCTCTGGCCGCTGTTTCACGAGTTCCAGGTGCGCTGCAACTTCGACCCCGAGTACTGGCAGCGCTACCTCAAGGTGAACAAGGATTACGCCCGGGGCATTGCCGAGGCCAGCCGGGACAGCGATTATGTCTGGGTCCACGACTACCATCTGCTCTGTGTGGCCGAGCAGCTCAAAAAGATGGGAGTCGAAAGGCAGTGCGGTTTTTTCCTGCACATCCCTTTTCCTGCTGCGGACATCTTCCTCAAACTGCCCTGGCGCAGACAGATCATGGCGGCCCTGCTGGAGTACGATCTGGTAGGGTTTCAGACCTATCAGGACCGCAGAAACTTCGTGCAGGCCCTGCAGTACCTCTGCAGGGACGTGAGCCTCGAGGGTTCGGGGCCCCTGATCACCGTCTCCTGCGGTGACCGCACAGTCAGGGCGGGTTGTTTCCCCATCAGCATTGATTTCGATGAGTTCGCCAGCATGGCCGCGACCAAAGAGGTGACCAGGCGCATGGCCAGCCTGAGCCGGCTCCATCCCGAGCGACAGGTCATCCTCGGGGTGGACCGCCTGGACTATACCAAGGGCATCCCCCAGTGCCTGGACGCCATGCACATGGCCCTGAAGAAGTACCCTGAGCTGCGGGGCAACATCTCCCTGCTTCAGGTGGTGGTCCCGAGCCGGGAGGGGGTCGAGGAGTACAAGATCCTCAAGGAGGAGATCGAGCGCAAGGTGGGGCAGATCAACGGGCTCTTCTCCAGGCCGGGGTGGATTCCCATCCATTACATGTACCGGTCGCTTCCCCGCAAGGAGCTGATCTCCTTTTACCTGGCCTCGGACATGGCCTTGATAACCCCGCTGCGGGACGGCATGAACCTGGTGGCCAAGGAGTATTGCGCCTGCAACTACACCAAGGACGGGGTGCTCTTCCTGAGCGAGTTTGCCGGCGCCGCGGCCCAGCTCTACAATGACGCCATCCTGATCAACCCCCACGACGTGGAGGGTGTGGCCGAGGCCATCCGCACCGGCTACTTCATGCGAGTGGAGGAGCGCAGGGAGCGCATGTCCAACATGCGCCGGCTGATCAAGGAGTACGACATCTACTGGTGGCTGGACACATTTCTGCAGGCCGCGGCAAACATCCCGATCAAGGATTTTCCCCAGATAGAAACCTTCAAGTACCTGACCAAGATCGACGAGCTGTAGCGGGCCGGTCATTCTTTCGCAGACTCGACCGGCACAAAGATGGACCACGTGAGAGTGAGTGACGCGACGCACTTCCATTCTGGCTGGTCATGAACACCCACGGCCTCTTTCCGAA
>CAZUBS010000221.1:0-4379 GCA_964618595.1 uncultured Desulfohalobiaceae bacterium | reverse complement strand
GCCTGGTCGAGCTCCCGGTCATTAAGCTCTCGGCCCCGGGGCTGAATGACCACCCTGACGGGCAGGTTGTACTTGCGGGCAAACTCCAGGTCCCGCTGGTCGTGGGCGGGAACGGCCATGACAGCGCCGGTGCCGTACCCCATGAGCACGAAATTGGCTACCCAGATGGGCATGGGCTGACCCGTGACCGGGTTGGTGCAGTACGCCCCGGTGAAGACCCCTTCCTTTTCCAGGTCCTCCGAGGTGCGCACGATGCGGTCCATGGCGGAGACCCGGCGCACGAAATCCTCGACTGCCGCAGCCTCGGGGCGTCCCTTGACGAGATCTTTGACCAGGGGGTGCTCCGGGGCCAGGCTCATGAAGGTGGCCCCGAACAGGGTGTCCGGGCGGGTGGTGAAGACCGGGATGGTTTGCTCCATGCCCTGCACCGCAAAGGCTATCTCCGACCCGACGCTCTTGCCGATCCAGTTGCGCTGCATGGTCAGCACCCGTTCCGGCCAGGACTGCTCCAGCTGCTTCAGGTCCTGCAGCAGCTCCTCGGCATAGTCGGTGATGCGCAAAAACCACTGCTCCAGCTCCTGATGGGCCACCTCGCTGTCGCAGCGCCAGCAGCGCCCGTCCTCCACCTGCTCGTTGGCCAGGACGGTATGGCACCCGGGACACCAGTTGACCGGGGCCGTCCCCCGGTAGGCCAGGCCTTTTTCCAGGAGCTTGAGGAAAAAGAGCTGCTCCCATTTGTAGTAGCCGGGGTGGCAGGTGGCCAGCTCCCGCCCCCAGTCCAGGGAGTAGCCGAGGCGCTGGAGCTGGGAGCGCATGTCGTTGATGTTGGAGTAGGTCCATTTGGCGGGGTGGATGCCGTGTTTGATGGCCGCATTCTCGGCCGGCAGCCCAAAGGCGTCCCAGCCCATGGGGTGGAGGACGTTGAAGCCCCGCATGGCCTTGAAGCGGGCCACCACGTCCCCGATGGTGTAGTTGCGAACGTGCCCCATGTGCAGCCTGCCGGAGGGGTAGGGGAACATCTCCAGGACGTAGTACTTGGGGCGGTCTGATTCGTGGGTCACGGCGAAGACGCCCGACTCGTCCCAGATGCGCTGCCACTTGGTCTCGATCTGTTGCGGTCTGTAGTGGTCCATGGTCACGGTATCGGCCCTGCCTTGTTCAGCTTGATCTGTTCAGCAGCTCGCGCACCCGCCGCCACATGTCCCCGAGGCCGCGGTCCGTTGCCTGCGCCTGTGGCGCATCTGTCCTGCTTCCGAGGTCGTGCTCAGGGCTGAAGGCCAGATGGGGGAAGGTGTTTTCCCAGCCCCGGACACACTCGAGGACGTTCCTGCGATGCCAGCCGGTCAAGAAGTAGATCACCCCGCTTCTCTTGTACAGGGGCCAGAAGCTCCTCCCCCAGGCCTTGAGCACGAAGCCGGGGGACCGCCCCAGGATGGCGTGCAGGGACGTGGAGTCCGGCCACCAGTGCTCCCAGTCCGGGTCGTCAAGGATCCTGACCAGGAGTGGGGCCCACGTGGAGGCGTCGAGCTCGGAAGCGGCTAGTGGCAGTCGAAGCTCCCAGCTGCCATGGCCTGCGCGGGCATTGCCAAACAGCTCCGGCCGCCGGCCTGTCTCTTTGTCCCGGTAGGGGCGGAAGCAGACCCGGTGGCAGTGGCGGGGAGCCTGGTCAGGGCTCCTGATCAAGCCCAAGCGAACCATTCTCGATGGCCTGTACCGCTGCGTCCAGGATGCCGTTGACAAAGCTGCGCGACTTGTCGTCCCCGAAGACCTTGGAGAGCTCGATGGCCTCGTTGATGGCCACCTTGATGGGAATGTCCGGCCGGTAGAGCATTTCAAACAGGGCCAGCCGGAGAATGGTCAGCTCGATGCGGGCGATCCTCTTCAGCTTCCAGTGGTGTGAAAAGCGGGAAATCCCACTGTCCAGGGTCTCGAGGGTGCGGCCCACACCGGAGATCAGCTCCCAGGCAAAGGCGTCGGCCTCGGCGCAATCCTGGGGGTCTCCGCCCAGCAGGGACCGGAAGGTCCTTTCCAGCAGCCCTATGGTTGGCTGGGGTGTAAAGTTGAGGCTGTAGAGGACCTGGAAGGCCCTTTCCCTTCCCTTGCGTCGTGAGCTCTTGGGGCGAACGGGCATCTGCGCTAGAGCTGGGCCAGCACCCTGGCTGTCTCCAGGGTGGCCTGGGCCGCCTCCACACCCTTGTTCCCAGCCTTGCTCCCGGCCCTCTCGATGGCCTGCTCCAGGGTGTCGGTGGTCAGGACGCCGAAGCCGACAGGAACCCCGGTCTCCAGGGTCACCTGGGCCAGCCCCTTGGCAACCTCGGAGGCCACGTAGTCGAAGTGGGGCGTGGCCCCGCGGATGACCGCCCCGAGGCAGACAATCCCGTCGTGGGCCTTGCTCTCGGCCAGCCGCTTGGCAACAAGCGGCATCTCATACGCCCCGGGCACCTTGACGATGGTCAGGTCGTCGCGGTCTGCTCCGTGCCGCAACAGTGTGTCCACGGCCCCGCCCACAAGCTTGTCCACGATGAAGTCGTTGAAACGGCTGGCCACAATGGCGAACTTGAGCCCGTCGGCCCGCAACTGTCCCTCGATGGTCTTGATGTGATGCATCATTTTTCTCCTGCGGCCAAAACATCCTTGAACTCGAACAAATGCCCCATTTTTTCCTTCTTGGTGCGAAGGTAGCAGAGATTTTCCGGGGTGACCTCGCACTCCAGGGCCACCCGGTCGACCACCTCCAGCCCATAGCCCTGAAGCCCCACGATCTTCTTGGGGTTGTTGGTGATGAGGCGCATCTTGGACATGCCGAGATCGACAAGGATCTGGGCGCCGATGCCGTAGTCCCGCAGATCGGGCGCAAACCCCAGGGCCTCGTTGGCCTCCACGGTGTCCTTGCCCTGGTCCTGGAGGCTGTAGGCCCGGATCTTGTTTTTCAGCCCGATGCCCCGGCCCTCCTGCCGCATGTACAAAATGACGCCCCGGCCTTCCTCCTGGACCAGCCGCATGGCGGAGTGCAGCTGAGAGCCGCAATCACAGCGCATGGAGGTCAGCACGTCGCCGGTCAGGCACTGGCTGTGCACCCGGACCAGCACGGGTTCCTCCCCGGAGATGTCCCCCTTGACCAGGGCCAGGTGGGTGTAGTCGTCGATGTCGCTTTCATAGGCCACGGCCCTGAAGTCCCCGTAGTAGGTGGGCAGGCGCGCCTCGGCCACCGGCCGCACCAGGGAGTCGAAACGCGACCGGTAGCTGATCAGGTCCTCGATGGTGCATATCTTCAGACCGTGGGTGGCGGAGAACTTCTCCAGGTCGGGCATGCGGGCCATGCTGCCGTCGTCTTTCATGATCTCGCAGATGACCGCTGCGGATTTGAGCCCGGCAAGCTTGGCCAGGTCCACGCTGCCTTCTGTCTGCCCGGCCCTGACCATGACGCCGCCGGGTTTGGCACGTAGGGGGAAGACGTGCCCGGGGGTGGTGATGTCTTCGGGCCCGGCCTCGTCGGACACGGCAGTCAGGATGGTGGTGGCCCGGTCGTGGGCGGAGATGCCCGTGGTCACTCCTTGCCGGGCCTCGATGGACAGGGTGAAGGCGGTCCCGAACTTGGACTCGTGCCGCTGCGGCTGCAGGGGGAGCTTGAGCCGGTCCACCCAGTCGGGCGACAGGGCCAGGCAGATCAGGCCCCGGCCGTGGGTGGCCATGAAGTTGATGGCCTCGGGGGTGACCACTTCCGCAGCCATGGCCAGGTCCCCCTCGTTCTCGCGGTCCTCGTCGTCCACCAGGATGACCATCTTCCCCTGCCGGATATCCTCGATGGCCTCGTCTATGCTGCAAATGGGCATGAATTTTCCTCAAAGAGCGATTGTTTAGAAGTTCGAAGCTGGAAGCTCGAAGAGCTTTAAAATCCGTGCTCGCGCAGAAAATCTATCGTCAGAGTGCTTTTTTTGTCCACTTCGGCGTTGGAATCCCGGCCCGCGAGCCAGGGTGCGAGCATCCTCTGCACATACTTGCCGATGAGGTCGGTCTCCATGTTCACGGGGCGGCCGGGGGTCCAGCCGGCAACGGTCGTCTCTTTCTGGGTCTCGGGGATGATGTTCACCTCGAGGAAGTCGTCGCCGCAGGCGTTCACGGTCAGGCTGATCCCGTCCAGGGCCACGGATCCCTTGGAGACCACCAGGGGTCCCCATGCAGGCGAGAAGCCGAGCCTGTAAATGGTGGACTGGCCTGCAGCTCGGACGGCCGTGACCTCGGCCCGGCGTTCCACGTGACCGGAGACCATGTGGCCCCCGAGACGGTCACCCACTGCCAGGGCCCGCCCCAGAGTGACCGCCTCCCCGGTTCGCAGACGCTCCAGGTAGCTCCCCTCCACGGGCTCGCCCGACGCATCG
>CAZUBS010000220.1:0-4388 GCA_964618595.1 uncultured Desulfohalobiaceae bacterium | reverse complement strand
CGGACCTGGCCAGCTACTCCCTGGGCGACGGCGACATCCTGAGGCGGGCCATGGGCAAGAAGAACCCGGCGGTCATGGCCGAGCAGCGCTCCAAGTTCATGCAGGGCGCTAAGGACAACGGTATCCCGGGGGAGACCGCAGCCCACATCTTCGACCTGATGGAGAAGTTCGCCGGGTACGGGTTCAACAAGTCGCACAGCGCCGCTTACGCCCTGGTCTCCTACCAGACCGCCTTTCTCAAGGCACACTTCCCCACCGAGTTCATGGCCGCCCTGATCACCTCCGACGTGAACAACACCGACAAGGTCATCGCCTATGTCAATGCCTGCCGGGACATGGGCATCGTGGTCCTGCCGCCGGATGTGAACAAGAGCTTTCGTTCCTTCACCGTGGAAGGGGAAACAATCCGGTTCGGGCTCTCCGGCATCAAGAACGTGGGCACCGGAGCCATCCAGGCCATGGTTGAGGAACGCACCGCGAACGGGCCTTATGCCAGCCTGCTGGACCTGTGCCAGCGGGTCAGCCTGCGCAAGGTGACCAAACGGGTCCTGGAGAGCCTGATAAAAAGCGGGGCCCTGGACACCCTGGGGTGCACCCGGGCGGCCTTGCTGGCCTCGCTGGAAAAGGTGGCCGGCGTGGCCCAGAAGCAGCAGCAGGACAAGAACCGCGGCCAGCTTTCCCTGATACAGATGATGGGCGGGAGCAGCTGCACCATGCCCGGGATAGGTCTCAACCTGGAGGAGGGGGGCGTACAGGAGTGGGGTGACGAGGACCGGCTCAAGTTCGAGAAGGACTCCCTGGGGTTCTATCTCAGCGGGCATCCCCTGCTGCGCTACCGTGAGGAGCTTTTGCGTCTCAACCTGCACACCCTCAAGCAGTGCTCGGGTTACTCGCCAGGTGCCGAGGTCAAGGTGGCCCTGGTGGTCTCGGGCCGCAAAGAGCACGTCACCAAGAAGGGGGGGAGGATGGCCTTCTGTCAGGTGGAGGACCTGTCCGGAAGCGGTGAGCTGATCCTGTTCCCCGAGGTCTATGCCAAGATCAGACCGGACATCGAAGACGAGCGCCCCCTGCTGGTCACGGCCAGGATGGCCGAGCAGGAAGGCGAGGACAACGGCAACGGCGATAACGGGGAGGAGGGGTCCAGAAAGGCCAAGCTCATCGCCCTCGAGGGGCAGCGACTGGAGGAGACAGCCATGATGACCAATGCCCCGGTGTGTCTCACCCTCACGGAGGAGGACCTTCCCGACAACCCCTGGGAGTCCCTGCGGCGGATCATCCAGCGCTACCCCGGCGGGGTGGCCCTGAACATCCGCCTCTTCCTCAAAGACGCCGAATGCCTGATGCAGCTCGGTCACGAGTTTTCCGTAGCCCCGGGCCCGGACTTCTGGGACGACATCAGGCACTGGCAGAAACCTGGTCCGGCCGGACGTGAGGATCGGCCGGTGTACAACAGGATCCCGACATGACCACGCCCGTCTACAGGCTCAAGGTCCGATCCCATTTCTGCGCCGCGCATCAGCTGCGCCACTACCAGGGCAAGTGCGAGAACCTGCACGGCCACAACTTCATCGTCGAGGCCGAGGTAGAGGGCAGCCGGCTCGATTCACAGACAGGCATCCTGGTCGACTTCAAGGTGCTCAAGAAGGAGCTGAAGGACGTTCTGGAGGAGCTGGACCACTGCCATCTGAACGAGCTGCCGGAGTTCAAGCAGCAGAACCCTTCTTCCGAGCATCTGGCCAGGTACATCCACCGTCGGCTCGGTCAACGTCTGGGGTCAGTGGATGTCCGGGTCAGGTCTGTGGCGGTCATGGAGAGCGAAGGTTCCTCCGCCGTGTACCTGGAGGAGTGATTCGGCTGGTGCTGCAACGGGTGAAATGGGCCAGGGTAACGGTCGATGAGCGCACCGCGGCCTCCATCGGCAGGGGTATCCTCCTGCTGGCGGGCTTTGGGCTGGAAGACGACACCGGCATGTGGAAGAGCACGATCTGGAAGAAAATCATCACCAAAGTGGTCGGGCTGAGAATCTTCCCGGATCAGGAAGACAGGATGAACCTCTCCCTGCAGGATTTGGACGGTGAGATCCTGGCGGTTTCCCAGTTCACCCTGTACGCTGATTGCAGCAAAGGCCGGCGACCGTCATTCACCGCTGCAGCCCCGCCAAAGCTGGCAGAGGATCTCTTCCACAGGCTGGTCTCTGATCTGGAAAAGGTTTGCCCGGGGCGTGTTCGCCAAGGGGTGTTCGGTGCGGCCATGGATGTTGACTTCTGCAACTGGGGACCAGTAACACTTGTTATGGAGAGCGGGGATTTTCAATGAAGCAGTTCTTGCAGAACATCGCCGCCCTTTGACGTTCTGCGGGTATGGGAGCTGCTTGGGCCTGGGAAAAAATCTGGATGTGCACTCTGCATACCCCCGGATATGATCCGAACCGTCCCCCGCCCGTGTGGATTTTGGACTGGTCGGATTTTACGAGTGGCTGCACTGGCTTCAAGAGTCTGAAAACGATGAGCGGAATTCCCTCCCGCTGGAGCCGCACATGCCGCGCCCGGACGTCGAAGTGCCGGACCGGAGCACAGGGAGTGCCAGGCCTGTGAAGGAAGAGTCCTTTCGCTGCCTTTCATCGCCAAAGACATCCCGGCATCTGGTCAAGAAGGCCATTGACGAGCTGGGGGAGTACCTGTGCGACGAAGACCTCCTGTACGAGCTCGAGCTGGTGTTGCTGGAGGCCTGCGCCAATGTGGTCATGCATGCCTATCCCGAAGGGTCGGGAATGCTCGAGGTCACCACACGGGTAGCCCCGAAACGGTTCGTCGAGTTCGAGATCGTGAACTGGGGAAAGAGATTTGCGGGCCCTTGCACGCCAGTGGAGGCCGTCGGCCCGGAAGCCGAATCGGGCCGGGGGCTGCTTATCATCCATCGGATCATGGACTCGTGTCGCTACGATCAGCAGGGCGAAAAGAACGTCCTTGTCCTGCACAAAGACATCAAGGAGCGTTTATGGATGAACTGCAAGTAGAGAAAAAGGGCACGACCTGCCTGATCAGCTTTTCAGGCGAGCTGACCCTGGAGATCACGCCGCAGCTCAAGAAAGAGGTCGAGGAGCCCCTTATGGAGGACGGGTGCCGCACCCTGGTCATGGACCTGTCCCAGACCAACTTCCTGGACAGCTCCGGGATCGGGTTCCTGGTTGCGCTGAACAACAAAATCAAGCAGACCGGGAAGGAGTTCTACCTTTACAAGCCCTCGGCCCAGGTGCGCAAGACCCTTTCCCTGGTCAAGCTGATCGATTACTTCACCGTCCTTGAAACTCAGGAGGAGCTGGACAAGATCCTGCAGAGCTGACCGTGCTCCCGGAGCAGGAGAGAGCTCCCTGTTTTTTCCGGCGTTGTGCCTGCGTGATCTTTGCGCACCGTCCCCCTGGCCCACACTACGGGTATATGCCCTTCCCATCTGAATGAGGTGTTGTTTGTCACAACGCTCCTTTTCCTATCGAGCAGCTCCGGTCGAGAAGAACGGCCGGTTGGTGGACATCCGGCTCGAGTGGGGCAGCGGGCGCAGTTCCCTGATGGGGGGAAGCCCCGCCCGAAGCGAGCAGTCGGCTGTTACGCGCCAGACTGCAAAGTCAAACACTCTGCCCGTGCTGCTCGGTTCAGGACTGGGCCACGGCGTTCAGGCCCTTCTCGATCGCGGCCCAGGTCCGGTGGCGGTGGTGGACAAGGAGGAGCCGATCCTTACGGTCTCTGGCTGCAGGGAGCGCTTCTCCAGTCGCGCGGAGGTGCTCTGGATAGAGGACCCGGATCCGGGGGCGGCTCTGGAGAAGCTTACCCGGTGGCAGCTGGAGCACGGGGGAGCGCCCTTCCAGCCGGTGGTGCTGCCGCACTACCTGCGCCTGGACAGGGAGTACTACCATGGCCTGTTGCAGGCGCTTTCCGCCAGCAGCCGGTACGATTTCTGGGCCAGGGCCAGATACGCCAAGTTCGCTTCCTATCCACCGCGGGTGCTGCTCATGACCAGCGGGTACTTCCTGGTGGAGGAGCTCAGGGCCGCGTGTGAACGGATGGGAACACCCTACAGGCTGATCACCATCGAGGAGAGGGAGGCCGGCCGCACCGAGTTTATTGAGACCCTGCTCCAGACGGTGATGGAGTTCAAACCTGACTTCGTGCTGACCGTGAACCATCTGGGCGTGGACCGGGAGGGCGTGCTGACGGAGCTCCTGGAACGCCTGGAGCTTCCCCTGGCCTCCTGGTTCGTGGACAACCCCCACCTCATTCTCTACCAATACCAGAGACTGGCCAGCCCCCTGACAGCTCTCTTCACCTGGGACCGGGACAATGTGGGGACCCTTCGGGACAAGGGCTTTTCCAGAGTGGGGTACCTGCCGCTGT
>CAZUBS010000219.1:0-4410 GCA_964618595.1 uncultured Desulfohalobiaceae bacterium | reverse complement strand
GGTGTTCTAAGCCCTCCTCTTCCGTCCGCCCCTTGGGGTGAACGGCATCGTCCCTGTATTCTTGAGAGCGCCAACCATTTGAAATGGTTGGACGCAGTGTACTCGAAGCTGTCACAAGCGATCGCCGACCGGCAGGACCTCCCTGGGTGGCGCGTTTCTCTGACGTGCTCTTCCCGAGGCGGCACCGATCCGGGCGGCAAAACTTTCTAGTCAGGCTCTCGGCCTGTTCAAATAAAGGAGAATCACATGTCGCTGGGCACCGCGATTATTGCCGCAGCCGTTGCAGTTGTCCTGGGAGGGTTTGTCGGGTTCATCCTGAACAAGAAGCTCACCGGGAAAAAGATCAAGGAATCGAAGACACTGGCATCGCGCATCCTGGAGGAGGCCAGAAAGGAAGCGCAGGCGGAGAAAAAGGAGTACATCCTCCAGGCACAGGATGAGATTTTCAAACAGAAGAAGGAGCAGGAGGGCGAGCTCAAGGACAAGGAGAAATCCCTGAACAAGCTCGAGCTTCGCCTGCAGGAGAAGGAGGAGCGCCTCGAGGTCAAGCTGGAGAAGGCCACGCAGAAGGAAAGCGACATCGTGGCCTGGGAAAAACGGCTGACCCAGCTGGAGCGTGACCTGGGAGAGAAGGAGAAAAAGCTCGAGGAGCTCGGTGACGAGCAGGAGCGCAAACTGCAGGAGATTTCCGGCCTGACCGCGGAGGAGGCCCGCAAGCGCCTCATGGAGGACATCGAGAGCAAGACCAGGCACGAGGCAGCCAAGATGATCCGCCAGATCGAGATGGAGGCCAGGGAGTCTGCGGACCGAAAGGCCAAGGAAATTTTGGCCACGGCCATCCAGCGGTATGCAGGGGACTACGTCTCCGAGCAGACCGTCACGGCGGTCGAGCTGCCGAGCGAAGACATGAAGGGGCGCATCATCGGCCGCGAAGGCCGGAACATCCGGGCCATCGAGGCGGCCACGGGAGTGGACCTGATCATCGACGACACCCCGGAAACCGTGGTCCTTTCCGCTTACAGCCCCCTGCGCCGCGAAGTGGCCAAGCAGGCCCTGGAACGCCTGATCAGCGATGGGCGCATCCATCCCGCCCGCATCGAGGACATCGTCAAGAAGGTGCAGCAGGAAATGGAGGTCAAACTGCGCGAGATCGGGGAGCAGGCAACCTTTGATGTCGGCGTGCACGGCATCCACCCGGAGATCGTCCGTCTGCTCGGACACCTCTATTACCGCACCAGCTTCTCGCAGAACGTGCTGCACCACTCCCTTGAAGTGGCCTTTTTGTGCGGCATCATGGCCGCAGAGCTCGGGATGGACGTCAAGAAGGCCAAGCGTGCAGGGCTGCTACATGACCTGGGCAAGGCCGTGGATCACGAGGTGGAGGGCCCGCACGCCATGATCGGGGCCGATCTGGCCAAGAAGTACGGCGAGTCCAAGGACATCATCCACTCCATCGCAGCCCACCACGAGGACGTGCAGCACACCTCGGTCCTGGCGGTTCTGGTCCAGGCCGCGGACAGCCTTTCCGGTGCCCGCCCCGGCGCGCGCAAGGAGCTGCTCCAGAACTACGTCAAGCGGCTCGAGGAGCTGGAACGGGTGGCCACGGGGTTCAACGGCGTGACCAAGGCCTACGCCATCCAGGCCGGACGGGAGCTCAGGGTCATGGTGGACTGCGACAAGATCCAGGACGACAAGACCTACCTCCTGTGCAAGGACATCGCCAAGGAGGTCGAGGAGAAGCTGACCTACCCCGGACAGATCAGGGTGACCTGCATCAGGGAGCGCCGGGCAGTGGAAATGGCCAAGTAGCGCGGCGCACGTCGGGACCGTTTGAAAGCGTCAGAGCATGGCAGCCCGTCCTTGTCCCGGGCTGCCATGCTCTGTTTGCATTCCACGCCATGCACCAGGCGTTGATGCCGCGGAAAAATCCGGCTAGGAGCAGGGGCGTTTGGTCTGATGTGGGGCGCGTGCGACGGTGATGCCCGGAAATGGACTGGTTTGGCGTGGTGTGGAGTGCAGGGAATTGATCAATGGTTTCATGAATAAAATATTTGTTCTTGGGGCACCGTAGCGGCAAGTCATTCCGGGGAAGGCGGGAGGCCAGAAGTCGTACGTCTACGTAGTCAAAAGAACTGGATTCCCGCCGCCGCGGGAATGACTCGGGGTAGTAACCGACATTTTCATTCATAGAAGTATCGACGAAAATGATTGTCGCAGCATCAGCGACAAGGAGAGCAGCGTTGCACATCCTGGACGAACTCAAGTGGCGGGGGCTGGTCTACCAGGTCTCCAGCGAAGACAAGGTGCGCGAGTACCTCGAAGTGCCCGGGCAGAGCATGTACTGCGGCTTCGACCCCACGGCCAAGAGCCTGCACATCGGCAACCTGGTGCCCCTGGTCGCACTTTTGCGTTTCAAGAAAGCTGGGCACGAGCCCATCTTTCTGGCCGGAGGGGGCACGGGGCTGATCGGCGACCCAAGCGGCAAGAGCGAGGAGCGCAGGCTGATCGAGCGAAAGGACATCGAGGCCTCCCTGGACACCATCCGGGGACAGGTGGCCAGGGTCTTTGGCGGCGAGGCGCGGATAAAAAACAATGCCGACTGGCTCTGCTCCCTGACCGCCATCGAGCTGCTCAGGGACGTGGGCAAGCATTTCACCATCCACTGGACGATGGCCAAGGACTCGGTCACGAGCCGCCTTGGGCGGGAGGACACCGGCATCTCCTTCACCGAGTTCAGCTACATGATCCTGCAGGCCTACGACTTCCTGGTCCTGTTCGAGACAACCGGGTGCAGGCTGCAGATCGGCGGCTCCGACCAATGGGGCAACATCACGGCCGGCACCGAGCTCATCCGCCGCAAGACGGGCCAGGAAGCCTTCGCCCTGACCTTCCCCCTGATCACCACGGCCGACGGCAAGAAGTTCGGCAAGTCGGAGAAGGGTGCGGTGTACCTCGATCCGGAGATGACCTCGCCCTATGACTTTTACCAGTACTGGATACGGGTGGACGACAGGGACGTCATCGCCTTTCTCAAGTACTTCACCTTTCTGACCAGGGAGCAGATCGACGAGCTCCAGGAGGAGCTCAGCAGCGCCCCGGAGCAGCGAACGGCCCAGCGCAGGCTGGCCGCGGAAATGACCCGCCTGGTCCACGGGGACGAGGAGCTGGCCAAGATCGAGAAGGCAGCCACAGTGCTTTACGGGAAAGGGGACATCGCCGAGGTGGACCTGAAGACCCTGCGCACGGCCCTGTCCGAGGCGCCCACGGTCTCCTACCCAGGGCTGGAACAGGTCCCGGACCTGGCCCAGGTCCTGGTGGATCTCGGGCTGTGCCGGTCCAAGGGGCAGGCCAAGAAGGACATCAAGGGCGGCGGGGTCTCCATCAACAACCAGCGGGTCCAGGATTTCGCCTTTAAGCCCGGCCCTGAAAACCTGCTGCACGGGGAAGCCTTCCTGCTGCGCAAGGGCAAGAAGCACTACGGCCTGGTGTTTCTGGGAAAGGGCTGAGCGGGCAAAAGCCGGTGAAGAAACAGGTCTGAAAAAGAACGCCCATGACCGGACGCATCATTCTCCTGGCCAGGATGGTCAAGATCGAGCACTCGGTCTTTGCCCTGCCCTTTGCCTACATGGGGGCCTTTGTCGCAGCCTCGGGCTGGCCCGGCTGGGGCGTCATGGTCCTGCTCACGGTGGCCATGGTGGCGGTGCGCTCCTTTGCCATGGCCTTCAACCGGCTGAGCGACCTTCCTTTTGACCGCCTCAACCCAAGGACCGCGGACAGGCCCTTGGTCACGGGCGAGCTCACCCCAGGGCAGACCCGCATCTTCCTGCTGGTCACCGCCCTCGTCTTCGTGCTGGCCTGTGCCGGGCTGAACCGGCTCTGCCTGGTGCTCTCCCCCATGGCCCTGGCCTGGGCGGCCTTTTACAGCTGGACCAAGCGCTTCACCTGGCTGTGCCACTTCGTGCTGGGCTCGGTCCTGGGGCTGGCCCCGGTGGCGGGCTGGATCGCCTACGACCCCACCTTCACCCTCACCGCGGTGTTGCTCCTGTTCGGGGTGACCTTCTGGGTGGCGGGCTTCGACATCCTGTACGCCTGCCAGGACGTGGCGGTTGACCGGGAGCACGGCCTGCACTCCCTGCCGGCGGCGTTCGGGGTCCCCGCGGCCCTGGCCCTGTCCGGGTTCAGCCACGCGGTGACCGCCATCTTCTTCCTGCTGGCCGGCTGGTCCGCCGGGCTGTCCCTGGTCTACTACCCGGTGTGGGCCGTGGTTTCCGGGGTGCTGTTCTGGGAGCACACCCTGATTTCCCCAGAGGACCTGAGCCGGGTCAACCTGGCCTTCTTCACCCTGAACGGCCTGGTGGCCGTGGCCCTTTTTTTGGGTGTGCTGCTAGCCCTGCCGTAGGAATGAAAAAA